>JBDTWP010000028.1:0-31358 GCA_040006615.1 Ferruginibacter sp. | reverse complement strand
GGTTTTGGGTTTTGGGTTTTGGGTTTTGGGTTTTGGGTTTTGGGTTTTGGGTTTTTGCCCTGTAGGAACAGGCCGCGGCCTGTTCTTGCAACAATAATGGTAACTGCGTTACAATTATTCACCAGAACAGGCCGCGGCCTGTTCCGACAAAATCCATTAAATAATCATACCCTTCTTTTCTTCTGTTCATTTTCAAATTTTCAAATTTAAATATCCTTTTACTTTGGGCCCAAAAAACAGCCTTTAAGCCTGTTAAATAAAGCATTTTGCACATAACATGGCATGAAATTCCGAATATAGGTTTCCCATTGAAAGTATAAATCGTCAATGACTATGCCAAAGGGAAAAGCCCTGATAATAAAGGGTTCCAGGCTTGCCAATAAAAGAAAGTGTTCGAAAGCGGACAGTTATTGTACACTATCGTACACTTGACTGCCCGTAATAAACCCATTATGAAGCAGGAAATAGGATGTGTGTGGTGTGATAGGATGCCTGATATCTGATTTTTTTTATGCCTGATTTACCACTCAATACTCATTACTCACCACTCATTATTCATTACTTAATGCACATTTTTCATTAGCACATTTGCTAATTAGCTAATTAGCAAATTGTCTTCACTCTGTTCACAGACTTTTCACCGGGTTTGCTACCGCAGCTTTTATTGCCTGGAAGATTACCGTTATTAATGATACAATAACAGATAGCACACCCGCCATCGCAAATACCCACCATTGAATATTGATGCGATAGGTATAGCCCTGGAGCCATAAATTAATGGCATACCATGCTATGGGTGATGCAATGATGATGGATATTACCACCAATGCAAGGAACTCCCTTGATAACAATGCCGTGATGTTAAATATGGTTGCCCCCAATACTTTTCTTACCCCGATCTCTTTTATCCTGTTTTCTGCCATATAGGTTGCGAGCCCAAACAAACCCAGGCATGAAATAAAAATACTTTTTTATTTAACAAGCAGTTTATTAAACGCTACTTTTTCATCTGCCCAAATCATAAAGCCGTCAACAGTTCCTGTTTTATTTCTAAGAAACTCAACTTCGCCAATTGAATTTTCATCCCAGTAAAAATGGTTGGCAGAAGCCGCACTGAGTCCGAATTTTTCGTTTCCGGGCTGGGCCACCAGCTTATCATTTTCAAGTACAATTTTTATCGTATCCTTACTGCTGGCGCTTACATAGTCGCCTTCATATTCCTTCAACAACTGTTTCTGCACGGAAACGGGTTTGTACCTGAACCTTTTTTGAGAAAGCAGCCATGCATATAAACTATCATTATTATAGGTTACATCCCAACTATTATGATTCGCTTCGGGATATAAAGTGAATTTTACAGATGAATTGTATACTCTTAAAGAATCTACCATTCTCTGTGAAGCTGCGGGCGGAACTACGTCATCCTTGGCGCCATGGAAACACCATACTGGCATATATCGCAATTTCCATACTTCTTTAGCATCTCCACCTCCGCAAATTGGTGCGATGGCTGCAAATTCACCGGGATATTTTGATGAAAAATTCCAGGTTCCGAAACCGCCCATGCTTAACCCGGTTAAATATATCCGGTCATTGTCCACCCGGTACTTTTTTTTCAGGCTGTCCAGCATGCTTTTTAAAATTTCCGTACGCCACCCGGTTTGTGGCGGCGCCTGAGGTGATACAACAATGAAAGGAAATTTCTTTCCCTCCTGTATGAGTTTGGGTGGACCATGCATTTTTACTTTTTCGAGATCGGTACCGCTTTCCCCGGAACCATGTAGGAAGATCAATAAAGGCCATCGTTTTACAGTATCAACTGCATAACCGTCCGGGAGATAAAGCAGGTATTTTGTTTCCAGTATAAATGTCTCGGGCGTTTGCTGTGCTTTTGCGAAGTTGAATAATAGCATTAACAGCAGCACCGGTTCCCATTTTTTACAATTAAAAATATTCATTGAATTTATTTTTTCATTTTTTAAATAGCCAGGTCATTCACATTTTCCATTTTTCATGATTACTTCTACACTTTATACGCTCCCGCAATTACTCCGTCCGCAAAGACTTTACCGGGTTTGCTATTGCGGCTTTTATTGCCTGGAAGCTGATCGTAAACAGCGTGATTATCAGCGCCATTATAGCAGCCACTATAAAAACTCCCGGGCCTATGTTGATTCTATAATCGTATTTCCGCAACCAATCCTGTAAAAAATAAAATGCCACAGGGGATGCAATGACGCAACTTATTATTACCAGCACGATAAAGTCTTTCGACAGTAATAACCACACTTGTGACACAGATGCTCCCAATACTTTTCGTATACCTATCTCTTTGGTTCGCTGTTCTGCTATGTATGCTGCAAGGCCAAACAATCCGAGACATGAAATGAATATCGCCAGGCCGGCAAATATCCCAGCCAGCTTTCCGATCAGCACTTCCAGGTTAAACTTGGCTGCATAGTTTGCATCCGCAAATTCATAATCGTATGGATAAGCAGGATTGTACTTATTAAATATTGTGGTGAGCTTAGCAATAGCATCTTGTGTTTTTATAACAGGGGATAAACGGTACATGAGATTGCCCTTCGGATTGGGGCTGCAAAAAAACATGGTTGGATCGGCAGGAGCAAATGGAGACAACATTAAAGCGTCCTTTACCACACCAACTATTCTTAATTGTTGTTCGTTGTAGGTAATAAGCTGGTTAATGGGTGCTTTAATGCGCAGGCGCTTTATTGCTGTTTCGTTAAATATAACACTGGTTGTATCGGCACTTCCCGTAAAATCCCGACCTTCCCGAATACTCATTCCCAATGTTTTAAAATAATCATCCGAAATGGAAATGGCCCCCATTTCAACAGTTTCACCCGGGTTTTTACCGGGCCAGTGATCAATATCAGTGTGCCAGTAGATCTCAGTTGCCGGGCTTGACGCAGTGGTTATACTTTCGATAATGCCTTTTTGCATCAATTCATTTTTAAGCACCCTAAAGTTACGAGTAAGGTCTTCATTCATATCTGTCATCATCAACCGGTTTAATTGATAGCCGGTGGGTCGGTCTTTAGCGTATTGTATTTGCTGGTAAACAATAATGGTACTTATGATCAGGGCGACAGAACAGCTAAATTGCAGCACTACTAATATTTTACGAGGCAGTGTTGCGCCTTTGCCCACCTGCATCGTCCCTTTTAAAACGTTTACAGGATTGAAAGAAGAAAGATAAAAAGCGGGTCTGCTTCCTGCTACCAACGCGGTAATGATTACACATCCCATCATGATCATCCAAAAAATGCCGCTGGAAAATGGTATGCCGACTTTATTGCCGGTAAGCGTGTTGAAAGCAGGTAATGCCAGTTGTACAAATAATATAGAAAACAAAAATGCAATCAGGGTGAGTAAAAAAGACTCTGCCAGGAATTGAATAACAAGATCTCTGCGTTGTGAACCGATAGCTTTTCTTACACCAACCTCTCTCGCTCTTTTTTCAGACCGGGCTGTAGTAAGATTAATAAAGTTGATACAGGCGATCAGTAATACCAGGGCTCCTATAATAGTGAACATCCTGACATATTCCAAAAATCCCGCCGTTTCTTTTCCATTTACATAATTGCCATATAAATGCCAGTTTTGTAATGGTTGCAAAATCACAAATGAATTCATTGCATTACGGTTATCTTTTTCCGTGTGTTCAATATTCCTGATCTTAGGAGTTACCTGTGCTAAAGAAATACCTGGCTTAAGTTTTACAAACTGCTGGAAAGAATTGTTTCCAAAACTGCCGGTACGATTGGCTTTTACACGGGGCGAAGTCTGTTCGAGATAACTGAATGGAACGAGAAAATTAAAACGGAAAGAAGAATTAGCAGGTAAGTCTTTTAACAGGCCGGTTACTTTCAAATCATTATTATTATCGAAACGAACCGTTTTGCTGATGGGATTTTCATCGCCGAATAATGCTTTGCTTGTTGATTCGGTTATCACAATAGAATAAGGATCATTGAAAACGGAATTGACATTTCCCTGCAACAACGGAAATTTAAACATCTTTAAAAAATCAGTCCCGGTTTGTCCACCATTCATATAGAACTTTTTGTTGCCTACCATCAGACCATGTGGTCCCATCCAGTCGCTTTCAGCAACATACTCAATTTCAGCAACCTGGCTACGCAACACTTCTGCTAATTTCAAAGACGTGGTAGGAAAAGTGAGCGTATCGCCATTGCTGTCAAAATTCCGTTGTACCCGGTACAATTGCTGGTAGTTGGGAAGAAATTTATCGTACGAATATTGGTAATACACCCAAAGCCCGATCAACAATGCTACGGCCATGCCGGTTGCAAGGCCCAATATATTAAGTAAGCTGTAGCCCTTGCTTCTGATGATATTGCGCCAGGCGGATTTGAAATAATTTTTAAGCATATGAGATGTTTTCGGTTTTTGGTTTTCCGTTTTCGGTTTTTGGAGAACGGGTTCATCGACCAATATTCAATTCTTTCATTTTCAAATTTTCGCGCTTTCCCTTTCTTCACTAGCACATTATCGAAAAAGCAAATTAGCACATGCTTTCATTTTCACATTTTCACATTTTCACATTTTCACATTATTTTACTCCGTTCTCAAACTCTTCACCGGGTTTGCAACCGCAGCTTTTATTGCCTGGAAGCTTACCGTGATCAATGCGATCAGCATGGCAACAATACCTGCTAAAATAAAGACCCACCAGCTTATATTGATACGATATGCATAATCCTGCAACCACCTGTACAATACGAGCCACGCAACCGGCCATGCGATAAGGTTTGATATCAAAACCAATTTGATGAATTGTGCCGAGAGCAATGAAACAATGTTTTGTACAGTAGCCCCCATAACTTTCCTGATACCTACTTCCTTTATTCTTTTTTCAGCAGAATAGGAAGCAAGGCCAAACAATCCCAGGCAGGATATAATAATGGCCAATGACGCTAATACCCCAACAACTTTACTTACCTGCTCATCTGCCTGGTACATTTCTGTAAAATGTTCATCCAAAAACTGGTATTCAAAAGGGTGATCAGGGAAATTTTTTTTCCATATTGATTGAATAAAGGAAAGCGATTCGGAAGCTTTCCGGCCATTTATTTTGACTGACAATTGGCTAAATCCCCAATCTTTCTGGTTGTGCATAAACATAGTCTCAATTTTATAATGGAGCGTATTAAAATTGAAATCCCTGGCAATTCCAATAATAGTTCCGGTTGAATCAAATCCAAAATGCTTCCCGATCAATGAATTCATCGTGGCTTTGGGATTATCCTTTAATAATTCCTTCGCTAACGATTCATTGACTATGTATTCCTTTCCATTTTCCGAGGCACCAGGTGAAAAGTTTTTGCCGGTTACTACAGGAATCTTATACAGGTTGAGATAATCATGGTCAACAATTAACCTGGTGGTGGTCAATTCCCGCCTTGGTCCATCACCTCTGAATTCCACTCCCGACTGATCAAGATGACTGCCCAACATATCCTGGGCCCCGGTTACACCTTCAATCAAACTGTTACCTGACAGATCCTGTTTTAACACATCAAATTTCCTGGAAGTAATTCCATCCAGTGGTATATTCAATACCTGGTCCCGTACAAAACCCGGGTCCTGGTGCTGCATATAGTTCAGTTGCCTGACAACAAAAATGGTTGCTATCATCAGGAAGATGGCGCTTGTGAATTGACCAACCACAAGAATATTTCTGAGTGTCGCTTTATTTTTACCGGTTTGCGGAGAACCTTTTAATATTTTCACCGGTTGAAAGGAAGACAGGTACGCAGCGGGATAGAGACCGGAAACCAGTCCTACTATGATGGTTCCCGCAACAACTGCAAGAAGAAGCCCCGGATTAGTGAACAGGGGTAACCCGAGATCACGCTGGCTGAGATCGTCTACGTAAGACAGGGATAGTATAACAAGGATAACAGCAAATACCATGGCGATCAGTGATAACAAAACGGTTTCACCGATAAACTGGATGGCTAGCTGTAGTCGTTCAGCACCTACCGTTTTACGGATGCCAACTTCTTTTGCTCTCTCTGCCGACCGCGCCGTAGAAAGATTCATGAAATTAATGCAGGCAATCACCAATACGATCAGGGCAACCAGGGAAAAAATATTTGCATATTTCTTATCGAATTTCTGATGGTTGATATAATCCAACCCGATATCAGCAGCCCCGGCATGAACATCTTTCAACGAGATAAGAAATAATTCGTAATTTTTCCAGTTATCGCCCTGCGACATATATTTTTTAAGGTAAGCGGGGAATCTTTTTTCCAGCGCTGCTACATTTGTATTCGGGACCAGTTCCAGATAAGTATTTAACCAGTTGCCTCCCCAGTTATTCATCCAGTCGGGCCTGTAAATGGTATTAAATGAAAACAAGCCGTCAAATTGCAATTGCGAATTTGCAGGCACATTTTGTATTACCCCGGTAACCGTAAAGCTTGAAGTATCATTACCAAAATGGGAAACAGTTTTCCCAATTGGGTCTTCTTTGCCAAATAATTTTTCAACACTTGCCTCTGTAAGCACCACGCTGTTGGGTTTTTGCAATGCAGTCAGCTTATTTCCCTTTATTAATTTGAAATCAAATATTTCCAAAAATGTTGAATCCACAAAGAACATCTGGGGAAGATAAAAACGTTTATCCTGGTAGGTCATTTGCACCTTTTGATTCCAGTTGATCCGTGTAAAGTTCTTTATTTCAGGGAATTCAATCTTTAAGGTAGGACCCATCGGGAACATGGACAGCGCTACTTTCTGTGAGGCTCCCATACCTTCAAACTTCTGTACTTCATTCAGGCGGTAGATATTTTTTGAATGGAAATTGTCAAAGCTTCTTTCATAAAAAACGAAAATCATGATAACAAGGCATGCAGCCATACCAATTGCAAGACCAATGATATTGATTGCTGAAAAAGCCTTATTCTTCCATAAATTGCGCAGGGCGATTTTCAAATAATTTTTATACATAGAATTTGATTTCTGATGGCTGATTTTTTGAAACCGGATTTTGTGCCTTCTATTCAAGAGGCAATAGTCAGTTCTTCATTTTCCAATTTTTAAATTTTCACATTCTTTCATTTTCACATTTTCATATTTTCACATTTTCACATTTTCACATTATTTTACTCCGTTCTCAAACTCTTCACGGGGTTGGCTATGGCCGCCTTTATTGCCTGGAAACTTACCGTAACTACCGCAATAAGAATGGCTGCCATTCCCGCGATTAAAAATATCAGCCAGTTGATGCTGATCCGGTATTGATAATCCTGCAACCAGTTGTGCATGGCCCACCAGGCAACAGGAAATGCAACAATGCATGAAAGAATTACCAGTTTCAAAAAATCTTTCGAGAGCAATGCAGCCAATCCGGATACACTTGCGCCCAATACTTTGCGTATACCAATTTCTTTAGTCCTGCGTTCGGCGGTGTAGGCGGCAAGGCCAAACAAACCCAGGCATGAAATGATAATTGCCAGCGTAGCAAACACACGTGATAATTTACCGATCAGCATTTCACTCAGGAACATTTGATTAAACTGCTCGTCAACAAACCTGTATTCAAAAGGATATGCCGGATTATCCTGCTTCATCACTGCGGCTATTTTAGCCAACGCCTCTTTGGGATCACTTTGCGTTTTTGTACGCACATACATTACTGTTGTACTCTGTGCCGGAGTGCATACAAAAAGCACAGGGTCAGGTTTTCCATACATATTACCATACACATAATCATTCACTACTCCAACAACCGTTGCATTCGTATTACTGGTATCTCCGTCGTAGCGTATCGTTTTACCGATTGCACTTTCTTTTCCCATCAATCTTTCAAAAGAGGCCGTGATCAAAACATGTAAGGTCTTGTTAAATGCCGTATCGCTCCATTGAAAATCCCTGCCTCCCAATATTTTTAAACCGGTAGTGCGCATAAACCCCGGAGTTACATTCCTGGTTGAGATAAGAATTTTAGCACCAGCAGGTTTTCCCTGCCAGGTTAAACCATTCGTATTATTGCCACCATAAATTGTTTCATGGTCAGACAAGGCAACATTTTCAACAATACCGGTATTGGCCAGGTCCTGCTCTATTACATTTATTTTTTTTGACATATCGCCCTGCATAGCAATCTCTACCAGGTTGTCCTTATTAAAACCTAATTGCCTGCCTTTGATATGCTGTATTTGCTGATAAATGATCATTGTACTGATAATAAGTACGATAGAAATGCTGAACTGCAGTACAACCAATCCTTTCCGTATCAAGGCGGCGCTGCCTGTTTTTAATTTCATTCCTTTTAAAACGAATACAGGGTTGAAGGATGATAAATATAAAGAAGGATAGCTGCCTGCCACAAGGCCGCATATTAATACAATGAGCAACAATATTGCCAGGTGAAGGGGCTTTTCTAAACCGGGTGAAAGATTTTTCTGCACCAATGAATTAAAAGCGGGTAACACAATGGAAATAATAACAATTGCAACAAGCACCGAAACCAATGAAATGAACAATGCTTCCCCGATAAACTGCATGATCAATGTTTTCTTTCCTGCTCCCAATACTTTCCTTACGCCCACTTCTTTTGCCCGTTTTTCACTTCTTGCAGTTGCAAGGTTCATAAAATTAATACAGGCTATTAACAGGATGATCCAGGCAATGATGAAAAATAAGCGCACAAATTCTATACGTCCGCCCCCTGTTTGCTTTCCATTATCAAACTCGTCATACAAACGCCAGCTATTCATACTGAATAAAAATGGACGGGCGATTGAAGCAGGTTCCCTTTGCTGGATGAAATTATATAGCTTCTTATTTACAGAAGCAGGATCTACTTCCGGTTTTAATTCAACATAGGTACTGAGCGAATTATTGCCCCAGCTATGCAGCCAGGGGCTTTGATCAAAATAAATCTGAAAGGGCGCCACCCATTCAAACTGAAGAGAAGAATTTTCGGGGATATCTTTCAAAACACCCGTGATCACATAATCCTGTTTGTTATCAAAGCGCACCGTTTTACCCAATATATTGCTATTATCACCAAAAAATTTCCTGGCTGTTTTTTGAGTAATTACAAGTGAATACAATTGGGCAAACGCAGAAGTTGCGTTCCCCTGCACAAAAGGAAGAGTAAACATGCTGAATAAGGAAGGCTCTGCATACTTCCCGGATGCATATACATGCTTATCACCGATACTAAACAACACCCTCGCCTGACCCTCGTACATACGGCAGGTATTTGCAATAGCTGGCATTTCCGCCTGTAGTGCCGGTGCCAGTACACCAGGAGTTGAACTAAAGGTAGCAACATAGGCATCGTATTGCTGATTCTCCCGAACATAGTATAACCTATCCTTCTTAACATTAAAACCATCATACTGTATCTCATCCTCCACCCATAAAAAAATCAGGGCTGCGCAGGCAATGCCAATTGCCAATCCAAAAATGTTGAGGAAACTATTGGTCTTATTTTTCCACAGGTTGCGGACGGTTGCTTTAAGAAAATTATTGAGCATAAAATATAATTTCTAATGTCTGATTTATTGATATCTGATTTACTCAACACTCATTCCGCGTCACTCATTTTTTCAGGAACGGATCAATTGCTTCCCATACCGCCGGAAAATTACAATAGAACACCACATGATGACAGCCTGGAATAATGGATAACTCAGCATTCGGAATCGACTTCACACATTTTACCACGGCTTCCAAAGACATATAATCATCCCTGTCACCGCTCATTACCAGCACGGGGCATTTTATTTTTTCAAATGTTTCCGCGCTTACATAATCCTCATTATATAGCGTATTTAATTTTAATAATACTTCGCTCCACCGTTTGGGCTCTGGCATTAGAGCAACCCTGCGGGCAAAAAATGCAGAATCTGCTTTCATTAGGTCCTGTGCGTTATAATTAAATTTTTTCCTTGAATTGCTTTTTGGAAAATCGCCTGCCCCGATCGCAACCAGTTTACTAACCAATTCAGGGTACAATGCTGCAAGCCTGAGCCCGCTGTATCCCCCATCACTAAATCCCAGCACCATCACGCTATCTTTGGTAATGCTCCGTATTACCTTATATGCATCTTCTGCCCGCTGTTTATAAGTGAAAGGCTCCGGGCCTGGTTCCGACTTTCCGTGGCCGCGGGTAGCAATACAGATAACCTGGTAATTTTCGGCCAGCCTGGAAATAAAGTATTCAAATTCATCAATGTATCCATATACACCGCCGTGCAATAATACAATTGGTTTTCCCTTGCCATAAACCTCGTAATAAATATTGGCATCCCCTACATTAAAGGATTTGCCGGCCAAAGGATTGTTGCCATATAGGATTTTAGGGCCCTGCCTTGAAGTGACCGATGGAGTTATAACTAAATTAGCGAAACTCCCACCGGAATTGTTACCTACCCAAAGCGCAATTCCACCATTGGTAGTATTGGTTAGTTTTTCAACCTGCAGACTGGGTGTTGGCGCGTTGTTTACAAAAGCTGCCACTTTTTTACCATCCACAAGAATTTTTACATGAAACCATCCATCCGGATCAGGTACAGGATTAACCCTGTTTTCATATTTGCCGGGGTATGTTTCCCTAAGTTTTTCCCATGGGTAGGCAGGCATGGAAATATATTGAACGGAACGGGGCCTTCTAACCGTATCCGGGTTCATAAAATTAAAAGGCCTGAAATAAACAGCATCATAGGTTTTTTCATCCTGCCCGTGAAAAGCAATACCAACAAAACTTTGTTGAATTACATTTTTGCCCTTTACATCAAATTCAATCGTGCCGTTTGAGAACTCAATCCCTTTCAGGATCAGGAATCCATCATTTGGAGCTTCGTTAAAACGAATGGCTTTTTTACCATCTTCATTTAATGCTTCAACCGAGCGATTTATACTATTCCATTTGGTTAGGTCCTGCAGATCGGGTTTGAGCGGCTGAGCGGGTAATTGAAATGCAGTACAAATCATCATAATGGACAGCCAATGTTTTTTTAAACTCTTTTTCATGCATTACTATTTATTATTCTGTTCTTAACCTCTTTATAGGGTTCATCAAAGCGCGTGTTCTATATAATACTGATGTGAATTATTTAAAAACCTCTTTTCCTGCATTCATATCATTAATCAAAGAATTAAAGTAGTTTTTCCAGTTAGCGTCAGCAGTTATTTCAAAGAGGCACTGATGCCGATAGCCAGTCCAAAAATATTGATCAGCGAAAAAACTTTATGCCGCCAGAAATTTCTGAGGGCGATGGTAAAATAATTTTTAAGCATATCAGTAAGTTTATAAGTCCATTATAGTTTCCTGTTTCCTTCAATTAATTCATAAATTATTTTATTGCTGTGTAAATATTATCTGCGATCTCGCCTAATTGAGATTGTGAGTTAAATCCTGCATCATTTGCTAATAGAACAAACCCAATATCTGCATCAGGGAATAAAACAATTGTACTTGAAAATCCAAATGTTCCTCCACTTTGAAAAATTCGCCAACCGCCATTACTTTTTTTCCTCATTTGCCAGAATAAAGCCGCGGCGTCCGTATTACCGGCATCTGTCCATATGGATATAGGGCGATGGGCTATGCTTATAATCTTATCTTTTCTATTCATATTATACCCCAGATATTTCAACATGTCAGGCAAGGTTGATTTAAGACCACCTGCTGCACCAGCATTATCCAAACCATTTGGCATCTGTTTTCCGTTGTGATTATATCCTTTTGCACGTAATTTTTTTTGGGATTCAGAAAGAACAATAGCGGAATTTTTTATGCCGGTCGGTTTAAAAATATATTTTTCCAATAGTATTTCGTATGACATTCCATATACATTTTCCAATGCGAATGAAAGAACCTTAACAGCAAAGTTTGAATAGTTGAAACCTGATGAGCCCGGCATAGTATCCAGCTTTATTGCATGCAGCGCTTCAAGATATTTAGCCTTATTATAATTTTTTTCCAGGTTAATAAGCTGGTAGGGCAATACATTAAAATAAGGCTTTTCCCAAAGTTTTGCATCATAAGGTATATCCCGCGGTAGACCGGATTGATGCAAAGCAATCTCACGCAATGAAATAAATTTGTCTTTAAACTCAAGATTCGGATATTCTCCCGGTAAATGTTTCCTGATATCATCCTGCAGGTTCATTTTATTTTCTTCAATTGCTTTCGCCAAAAGCAGCCCCGTAAATGTTTTGGTGAGAGAGGCTATTTCATAGAGCGTTTGATCAGAAGGCAAAATAGTTTTTCCTTTTTCAACAGTTCCATAATGATAGCCATACGTTTCTCCTTTATAATAAACGCCAATAGAAACTCCTGCTTTTATTGTATCGGCCAAATAGGAAGCCGCATACCTGTGTACAATACTATCAATTTTATTTTTTGCAGGATTGCTGGTATGAATCTGCGTATGTGCAATAGCCGGACAGACTATCACATAAAAAAATAATAGCCAGTAATTCCATTTTTTGCAGAGAATATTTTTTGTATTATACATTCGTACGTTTTCTTTTTATACGTTTATTTACTCAGTTCTTAATGTTTTTACTGGGTTAGCAATAGCTGCCTTTATTGCCTGGAAACTTACTGTTATTATTGAAATCAACATTGCTCCTGCAATGGCAACAGCAAAAATCCACCATGATACCTCTGTCCAGTGTTTTCTGCAATTTCTGTCACGGCACCATTAGATTCTGACAGGTCCACAACGCTCCCTGTTTCCAGTAATTCATTACGAAAAGCATCAAAATGGTTGTGAATATCATCTGTTAGCATTCTTGCATACACCAAACCGTCACGGGTATAACCAACGGGGCGATTTTTTGCAAACTGAATTTGTCGAAAAACAACAATGGCCCCGATAATCAAACTCACCGAAACAGTAAATTGAATTACCACTAATATTTTTCTCGGCAAGGCAGCAAGCCTGCCAACTCTAAAAGTTCCCTTTAAAACTTTCAAGGGGTGAAAGGAAGATAGATAAAGCGCCGGATAACTGCCTGCAATAAATCCGGTAATAACAATAAACCCTACACTGAATATCCAGAACAAGGGCTTTGTCCATACAATACTCATCTGCTTATCAGAAATTTTATTAAACAAGGGCAATGATTGTTGCACCAATAAAAAAGCAATTAAAAAGGAAATTACAGCCATGAAAAGCGACTCACTCAAAAATTGATAAATCAACTGCCGGCGTGCAGAGCCAACTGCTTTGCGAATGCCTATTTCTCTTCCCCTTTTTTCCGCACGCGCTGTGCTTAAATTCATAAAGTTGATGCACGCAAGAAGTAATACAAACAAGCCTATTATTCCGAAGAGCCAAACGTATTGTATAGCTCCCCCGGTATTCACCCCGTTCTTAAACTCGCCGTACAAATGCCATTTGCTCATGGGGTGAAGAAATATCTCCGGCTTAAATCTTTTCTCTTCCGCAGTTAAGTGGTTAAACTTTACATTCTTAATTTTTGCAGCAGTTCCTTCCATAGTTGCGGCAGGTGCCAGTTGTACAAAAAGCTGTAGCATGCTATTGTTCCAATTACCTTTCCAGTATTGCATCCACGGATTAATTTGCAGATATAAATCCCAGGGTGCGATGTAGGCCAGATCATTAAATTCAGAATTTCTTGGAATGTCTTCATAAACACCAGTCACTATCACATCAGCCTTGCCGTCGATTTTCAACGTCTTGGTTATTGGATCTACTTTTCCGAAAAGAGTTTTAGCAAGGGACTCAGAAAGCATAATGGAATAAGGATCTTTCAAACCATTACGTATACCCCTAAGCATTTTCAATGTGAACATTTCGGGGCCGTCAGGTTCCATAAACACACCTGTATGATTAATTTTCTTTTCACCATTAGCCATGGCATGCTCTTCTACAAACGACGATCGTACCACATGCCTAAACTCATCGGGATATAATTTTCGTATTTCTGGCGCAACAGGCATGGACAAATACATCCCCGTTCTCACTTCGCCATTTATAGTTATTCTCTCCATTAACCGAACAATGCCCGAATAGTTTCGATGATACTTATTAAAGGAAAGTTCATCATAAATCCAAAGACCAATTAAAATAGCTACAGCCATACCTACGGCAAGCCCACCAATATTGATGAAGGAAGAAACTTTGTTTCTAATCAGGTTTCGCCAGGCGATTTTGAAATAGCTTTTTATCATAGTAAGGAAGTTAATAGTTCATGGTTGATAGATCATTGATCATTGCCATTGCCTACTAGTTATTATGCATTATTCATCATTCTTAATTCCTAATTTTTAAGTCTCAATTGATCTTTCATCATTCAGCTCTTAAACTTTTCACCGGGTTTGTTATTGCTGCCTTTATTGCCTGAAAACTTACAGTAGTGAGTGCAATGAACAGCGCGGCTAAACCCGCCTCAAGAAAGATCCACCACTCCATATTTATACGGTAGGCGAAATCCTGCAGCCATTTATTCATTACAAGCGTTGATGCAGGCGCAGCAATTACGAAAGCAATTAAAACTAATTGTATAAATTTTGTAGAAAGCAGCGTAACTATTTGTGCTACCGATGCACCTAATACCTTTCTTATACCAATTTCTTTCGTGCGCTGATGCGTTGCCAAATGAGATAGTCCGAACAGCCCCAGGCAACATATCAATATTGAAAGCATCGCAGCAATGCTTACCACTTTTTTCCACCGTTGTTCCTGTAAGTACTCTTTCTCATTGATTTCGTCTAAAAAGCCGGATTGAAAGATCGCCTGTGGCATTGCTTTTTTGTAGACCTTTGCCCAGGCAATCATTGCTTCCTTTTGCCTGTCTTTTTCAAACTTTACAAGAATATTATTTCCCAACCAATCACTCATGGTCATTACCATTGGCTGGATGCGTTCTTTAAGTGAACCAAAATGATAATCCTTCACCACTCCGATAATGGTCTTTGCTTCTTTATCAGGGCCATCACTTAAAAATATATTTGTTCCCAAAGGAGCTTTAAGTCCGGCTGCTTTTATGAATGCTTCATTTACAATAGCGCCATTTGTTTTATCAGTTTGAAAAGCTGTAGAAAAATTGCGACCTGTCTCAAGTTGTATTTCCATTACGGGCAAATAACTTTCATCGATTACTTTATTCATTGCCTGAATACGGTTGTCGCCTATTACAGCATCAACAGTAAAACTCCGATCTCCTCCAAAAGATATTTGATGGATTGAAGTCTCTTTCGCCAATTCATTTCTTAAAAATTCCTGTATTGGTTTGGTATCCCTGTTGCCGGGTATATAACTGCGAATAATTTGGTACGGATTATAGCCTAAATCTTTTGTACGAACATAATCCATCTGGTTATAATAAGTGATTGTTGCAATCACGAGGAAAACAGCCAATGAAAATTGCACAACAACAAGGCTTTTTCCGAATACATTGCGCCCCGTTAATTTTTGTTTGTTATATAAGACCTGCGATGGTTTAAAATTGGAAAGAATATATGCGGGATATAAACCGGTTAATAATACAATCATCATGAAAATAATTGTTCCATAAAAAACCAATTGTTTATCTAACGCTTCTGCCGGCAATATTTGTTTGCCTGTTAACTGATTAAACAATGGCAGGGATAAGTTGGTAATAAAGATGGCGAATGCAAATGCTGCCAAACATAAAAGTGCAGACTCTACTAAAAACTGCAAAATGATTTGAATTTGATTGCTGCCTGTTATTTTGCGAATGCCTACTTCTTTGGCTCTCTTTAATGAATTGGCAATGCTGATATTAATAAAATTGATGCCTGCCATAAGTAAAATAAAAATTGCAATGCCTAAAAACAGGTAAGAGAAAACAGGATTGCTGCCATTGATAACACCGCCTTCACGACTACCCCTGCTGTTGTATAAAGGCTGGAGATGTATATCGGTCATCCGTTGTAAGCCGTAACTGATCTGGCGGTCGTATCCAAATTGTTTTTTATTATCTGCTACCTGTTCTTTAGCGTAAGCAGCAAAAACGCGGTTAAATTTTTGAGCAACAGGCTTTATATCAACGCCGGGACGCAGCACTACGAAAGTGCCCAAATAGGCATTTAGCCAGTTGGTATCATCAAAAGAAAGCTGCATGAATTTTAATGGCAGTAATATATCAAACCGGATGGATGAATTCTTTGGTAAGTCCTTAACAACGCCGGTAATAATCATTGGCTTTCCCAAACGTGTTGCGGATGGATCAGCATCTAACTGAAGTTGCTTGCCTAATACATTAAGACTATTAAAAAATTTGAGCGCTATACTTTCAGTGATAACAACATTATTGATATCTTTTAAAACTGTTTTCGCATTACCATGTAACAGGTCAAAAGAAAAGACGTCGAAAAAATTTTCATCAACAAAGAGTTGCTGTAAATGCAGCGTTTTATCACCTCCGATTACATCTCCAAAAATATCCCCACCCATAATTCTTAAAAATTGCTCTACTTCGGGAACTGCATTTTTAAAGGCCGGACCCTGTACCTGGCCAGTACCGCCAATAGTTCGCAGCTTATCACCTTTGTTAGGTATTATGTTAGTAGTGATACGATAAAGATCCGGGTTATGTTTATGAAATGTATCAAAGCTCTGTTCATCCTTTACATAAAGCACAGCTAATAACATGCAGGTAATACCTGCCGCCAGGCCTATAACATTAATGGCCGAATACAATTTATTTTGCCATAGGTGACGAAAAGAAATCTTGAGATAACTTTTGAGCATTGCCTGAACTTTGATTTATTTGAATTAATAATTTCATAATTTATTTTCAATTTCCTCCCCCTTTGCGGGAACATTTTCAAATTTTTAGGTTTCTACATTCGTCATTAGCACATTATCGAATTAGCTAACTAGCACATTGGCATCATTCCGTTCTCAAACTTTTTACAGGGTTAGCAACCGCGGCTTTAATAGCCTGGAAACTTACCGTCAGCAAAGCAATTAATAACGCCATCACACCTGCGGCAATAAAAATCCACCAACTGATGTTCACCCTGTATACAAAATCCTGAAGCCATCTGTTCATTAAATAATAAGCAACCGGAGTCGCAAGTATGATGGCTATGAATACTAATTTTAAAAAGTCTTTTGATAAAAGTGCAATAAGGCTTTTCATATCTGCACCCAATACTTTGCGGATACCAATTTCTTTTGTGCGGCGCTCTGTGTCGAATGCCGCTAAGCCAAATAATCCCAGGCAGGAGATCAATATCGTGAGGTAAGCAAAATATTTGGCAAGTGTAAGGCTACGTTCCTCAGTTAAGTACTGTGCCCGGAATGTTTCATCCAGGAACTGAAGATTCAGCGCATAGCCCGGATTTACTTTTGAATGGAAAGCTGTAAGATTATCAATTACTTTTCGCCCGGAACCTGCTTCAATGCGAACCATCGCCAGGCTAAGTTTATCCTCCGGGTCACAGTGAAATACCAGGGGTGAAATGGGTTGATGGATAGAAGCTGTGTGAAAATCCTTCATCACTCCCACTATGGTTTTTTCTCTTCCCCATAATCTTACTTTGGTTCCCACGGGGTCTTTTAAGCCCATAACCTTTACAGCAGTTTCATTCAGTAACAAGTAAGTAGAATTACTGCCCATACTATCAGAAAAAGATTTCCCTTCCTTTATTTCCATGCCAAGCGTACGCACCAGACTTTCATCAACCGCTCTGATCATGAAGTCAATATTCTTACTTTCTATTTTACCGGGCCACTCTAGGCCGTAAGTTGATGAGCCGCCATCCTCCCGGATCAGGCTTTGATTTATTCCTCCTGCCTGCACAACGCCGGGTACTCTTCTCAGCTCATCAAAGAAATTTTTTCTGTTCTCAAATATTTTTCCTTCCAAATCAAAATACACCACATTCTCTTTTACGTATCCGATAGGTTTGGTTTGAGCAAACCTGATCTGCCGGTAAACGATGAGGACGGATACGATCAAAACAAGTGATATCGTAAATTGAAATATGACCAGGCCTTTTCTTACAAAAAGTTCCCCCGCTTTTCCTGTTAATTTACCTTTTAAAGTAGCCAGGGGCTTGAAACCCGAAAGGTAGAAAGCAGGATAACTTCCGGAGAGGATACCAGTTATTAATGCAATAAAAAAAAGCGCCGATAACTGGCTGGCGGAGAAATAAAATGATAGTTGTTTTCCTGTAATAAAATTAAACTGGGGAATTAATAACGCAACAAGCACCAATGCTATAACAGTTGAAAGCGCCGTGACAAAAAGTGATTCCCCGAGAAACTGAAAAACAAGACTGCGCCTGCTGCTGCCAACTGCTTTTTTAATTCCAATTTCCTTAAGCCTCCCTGATACTTTCGCAGTGGATAGATTCATAAAATTAATAGAAGCAATTATCAATAGCAGCACAGCTATCAAGGAGAATAGTCTCACATTGGTGATCCTGCCGCCAACCTGCTTATCCCCCACATAGGTTCCAAACAGATACGCATCGGAATACTTTCTTACAAAAAGTGAAAAAATATTATCCTTATCATACTTGTCAATGAACTTTTCGATCCGCTTATTAAACGTTGCTATATTTATTCCTTCCTTTAATAACAGGTAAGTATCCGGGCCCGTGTTCCCCCAGTTTTTGGCACTTTGCCAGACATCTTCCAGCAATTTTTGTTTGGTAAGAACAAAATCAAATTGAAGTGTTGAGTGCGCATTTACATCGTTAAACACACCGGCTATTGTTGACAAGTGGTTTTTGCCAAATACCCCCCACTCTACCGTTTTTCCAAATGCTGCTTCAGGTGAACCAAATAATTTACGGGCAAGATTTTCTGAAACAACAATATTATTTTTTTCTTTTAATACCGTTTCGGGGTTTCCTGTGATTAGAGGAAAGGTAAAAGCCGTAAAAAACGCATCCCCTGAAAATATGCCGCCCGTCTTAAAGGACCTTTCGCCATTTTTCATGGTAATATCCATCCCTTCTTTCGACAAGTTCATTACCGTAACAGCTTTCTCCACTTCAGGAAGATCTTTTTCCATAGCTTCCGACAAAAGGCCCTGGGTGCCATCCTGTATTCTAAATAAGCCGTTCTCTTTGCTTTTTTCCATTACCTGGTAAAGCCTGTTGTCATTTACATGGAACTTATCTATGCTTCGTTCATCCTGTATCCACAGGTACAGAAGAAAAGCGAAGGCCAGGCCTGTTGAAAGGCCGGCCAGATTGATAGCAAAAGATGACTTATGTTTCTTTATACTCCGAAAGGCTATAGTTAGAATGTGCTTTAGCATACATTATTTTTTAAGTTCTCTACATTTGTGATATGAGCAGCTAAGTATCAATTATTTTTTATTCTGTTCTCAAACTTTTTACCGGGTTTGCAATAGCAGCCTTTACAGATCTGAAGCTTACGGTTATCAATGCAATCAGCAATGCAATTAGTCCTGCCACGGCAAATACCCACCATCCTATACTGACCCGGTAAGCAAAATCCTGCAACCATTCATGCATAAAGTACCAGGCCAATGGTGATGCGATGATAGCTGCTACCAATACGAGTTTCAAAAAGTCCCTGGAGAGCAACTCAACAATACCTGTGATACTGGCCCCGAGTACTTTACGGATACCAATTTCCTTTACCCTTCGCTCCACTACAAAAATGGACAATCCAAAAAGGCCAAGACAGGCAATTAGTAATGACAATCCCGCAAAGCCGTAAAATATTCCCTGCATCTTCTTCTCATCACCATATTGCTTTGCTATATTTTCATCCACAAATGAATATTCAAGAGGTATATCAGAAATTAAGGTCTTCCATATTTTTTGCAGATGGTTAATTGCTTCATCGGCGTGTCTTGCATCAATTTTCATTGACAGGCTGTTACCTCCGCGTGAATATTCTATCATCAATGCCTCCACGGGTTTATGCAGGCTTTCAAAATTGAAATCTTTGATCACGCCAATCACATGTCGCGCTTCTTCTCCTTTGCCAAATCTTTTTCCAATGGCATTTTCAGGCTTTTGCCATCCAAATGTTCTTACAGCAGCTTCATTCACCAATACTGCTTTTATTGTATCAGCGGGAAAATCCCTGGAGAAAAATCTACCGGCAGCCAATTTCATATCATACACATCTGAAAAAGTAGTATCCACCGCTATGTTATAAAGGCTGGTAGAAATCTCTTTGCCTTCCAGGTTTTCGGTGGTTGTCCATCCATTACCCAATCCACCCACCACATTCCCGCTATGCTTGCTTACATTGAGAATATAGGGACTTTGCATTAACTGGTTGCGAAGGGAAACATATCGATCCCTGAAACTTTGTTCACCAAAAAACCTTACTTCTACCACTGCATTACTCTCAAAACCCAATGATTTGCTTTTTATAAAATTCATTTGGCTGCTCATGATAATAATCGATGCGACCAATACAATAGTGATAGTGAACTGAAAAACTACCAGCCCTTTGCGGATAAAGTTGCCCCTTGTGCCGGTAAGGAAATTCCCTTTTAATGCGGTAGCAGGATTGAAGGAAGAAAGTACGGCAGCGGGATAGATCCCTGCCACAAGGGAGATGATCAATATAAAGCCGGACACAATAGCAATATTTCCGGCGTCAAGCTTAAAATGATATGACTGGCCAACCCAGGTTGAAAATGCAGGTAATAACAATTTGAGCACTAACACCCCAATAGCTACAGCCAATGTGCATAGTAAGAAAGTTTCCAGGAAGAACTGTCTTATCAACTGAAACTTTGTGGCTCCCACCACTTTTCTTATAGAAGTTTCCCTGGCACGTTTAACTGCAGCGGCCGTTGTAAGGTTGATGTAATTAATACATGCCAGCAGCAATACAATAATTCCTACTAATGAAAAGACTTTTACCCTTGACAGGCTACCATTATTGTCAGCATCATACCGCAGTTTCGATTTCAGGTGAATATCCCTGAGCGGTTGGAGAAAATACTGGTATGACATCTTATTCTCCTTCCATTCCTTTTCCGAAAATTTTGCAGCGATCCTGTTGATCTGTTGCTCAGCCTCCTTCCATTTTCCAGGGCTGTTCAATTGCACATAGACAAATGGCCAGCCACCAACCCAAAGCGTATTGGGATCAACGTTGCTTTGTTTCATCATTTCGCTTCTGAGGAAGGAATACGGAAGTAGCAGATCAAACTGTATCTGTGAATTGACCGGGGTATTTTCTGCGATGCCGGAAATTGTCATAGGATATTTTCCGTCAATCACAAGGTCTTTGCCGATAGCCGCATTAATGGAACCAAAGTATTTGATGGCAAGTTTTTCTGTAATGACAACATTTTTCAGCGATTGCAATACCTGGCCGGGATTGCCTTTTAAAAGCCTGAAACCAAAAAACTGAAAAAAATTACTGTCCACTATAGCAGCATTTGATTCAATAAAAAGGTCATTATTACTCTTTACCTTAAATCCTTCATTAAATACCCGGCAGGTCGCTATAACGGAGGGTAATTCCCCGGTTAGATGTGCTCCAAAAGCGGGTCCTGAAGGTGCCTGTGAAAAAGATTCACTTTCACTTTTGAAAGTGTTTGATAAGCGGAAAATCTCGTTGCTGTTGGGATGAAAGTTGTCAAAACCAAGTTCCCGTTCCAGCCAGATAGCTATAAAAAGGCATACGGCTACACCCAGCGCAAGACCTGTAATATTCAGGATGGTTGTGACCCTGTTTTTAATCAGGTTTCTTAAAGCAACCAGGAAAAAATTTTTTATCATAATTTGTGCATTAATATTTTATGGTTAATAGACGGCTCATTGCTAATTGCTAATTGCTCATTGCCCATTGCCCATTGCTAATTGCCCATTGCCCTTTGCCCATTGCTCATTGCTCATCACTCATAATGTTATTCCGCTCTTAAAATTTTTGCCGGTTTTGTCAATGCCGCTTTTGCAGAATGAAACATTGCCGTTGCGGCTGCGGTAACTACAATTACAAAAGCAGATAATATAAATGGAATTACCGACAAGCCGGTATTGTAAGGGAATATGTGAAGCCAGTTGTTCATAAAATAATAAGCGATGGGAAAAGCAATCAGTGCTGCAATTAATGCCAGCCACAAATAATTTTTTGTAATCATGGCAACTACCTGGGCTATACTGGCTCCCAACACCCTGCGAATACTGATTTCTTTCTGTTTTTGCTGCGTGGTGAATGCGGTAAGTCCAAGCAGGCCAAGACAGGTAATGATGATGGTAAGTATGGAAAAAGCCGCAAAAATTTTTCCACGCTTCTGGTCAGCTGCATATTGTGAGTTAAAGTCTTCGTCGAGAAATTTATATTCAAATGGCAATTGTGGAAAATACTTTTTCCACCTGCTTTCCACCTGTGCAATGGTCGTCTTGATATTTCCCCCGCTCATTTTTACCTGGATCATATTGCCGTTGGCGCCGTAAAACAGCAGCAAGGGAGCGATGGGATTATATAATGATTTTTGGTTGAAATCCTTTATCACACCAACCACTTCCAAATAATTGCCAGAAGTGTCACCTGGAAATTTCACGCGCTTTCCGGGTGCGTAATCCCATCCAAAATGTTTTACCATTGCTTCATTCACCACGATGCCATGCGAGGTATCTGCAAGGCCCGAAAAATTACGCCCTTTCACGACAGGAATACCGAGTGAACCCAGGAAATTTTCATCAATTGCGTAACATTCAATTGCTTTGTCAACATACCCGCTTTTACTTTCTACAGAAAACAGGTTCAGGTTGATATTTGCACTACCAGGATAGGAATTACCAGTCCCCACTGCTTTTACTCCCGGGAGGCTGCGGAATTCATTGTTCATAGCAAATATCTTGCTGCGTTCATCTTCTCCTGTATTTACCGTTACGGTCATTACCTGTTCCTTATTAAATCCAAGGTCCTTCTTTCGTAAATAAGTGAGCTGTGAATACACTACCCAGGTACAGATAAGCATGATCATTGAAATGGAAAACTGCAATACCACCAACGTGCGGCGGAGATTTACATTGCCCGATGCATTTGAAAGAGCGCCCTTTAAGATGTTCACTGGCCCAAAACCAGAAAGGTAAAATGCAGGATAACTACCACCCACCAATCCTGTAAACAACACGATGCTTACCAGCAGAATGATATTAAACGGCTGCAGTAATGTTTGCATAGTAAATGCCTTGCCGGACAGGGTATTGAAAACAGGCAATAAAAGAAACACCAATATAATACTCAGTAATGCTGCTATAAAAGCTGTAAACAATGACTCTGTTAAAAACTGGAATATCAATTGCTTTTTTGATGAGCCGGTTACCTTGCGGATGCCAATTTCCTTTGCCCGGCGTGCAGACCTTGCCGTTGTGAGGTTCATATAATTTATACAGGCAATCAGCAACATAAAAAAGGCAACTGCTGAGAATATCCAGATATACGACATGTTTCCCAGTTCCTCCGGCTCTCTTTCCAGGTTTGAATGAAGATGGATTGCTGTTATTGGCTGCACACCATATTGCATCTTAATGTTGAACTGTGCAAAAATCGGCGCCATATACTTGTCATACATGGGCAGTAATTTTTTATTAAAGGATTGCGCATTGGTGCCTGGCTTCAGGAGTACATAAGTAAAATTATTAAAGCTGCCCCAATTGTTCTGACCGTCGTTCTGGTTGCCTTTTAACAGGGTAGATACTGATATCAGCATATCAAAAACCAAATGGGAGTTGCGGGGTACATCTTCTATCACCGCAGTCACCTTATACAAATCATATACTGTCTTCAGTGTTTTGCCAACAGCCGGGGTGTTCTTTCCGAAATATTTTTCCGCAATTGTTCTTGAAATCACAATGCTATTGGGTTCATTTAATGCACGTGCGGCATTGCCTTCAACAAACCTGTAGGTGAATACGTTGAAGAGGGTACTGTCAGCATAGTAGATCTTTGTTTCATAAAAATTGTTATTCCCATTCTTAAACAGAGTTCTTTCTCTTCCAAAAAACCTTACCGTTTCTTCCACTTCAGGAAAATCTTTTTTTAATGTGGGACCCAGCGGAACCTGGGTGAGGGTCCAGTTTGTATTTTTGTCACGCTCCTGTATATAGGAGACTATCCTGTAGATACGGTCTGCCTTTTCATGATAACGGTCGTAGTTCAGTTCATCTCTTATATAAAAAATCAGGAACAGGCTGAATGTAATGCCGATGGTAAGGCCTAATACATTCAACAGGCTGTACCATTTATCTTTTTTAAAATTGCGGAAGGCAATAAGTAATAAGTTTTTTATCATGGCTTTGCTTTTTATTCTATTCGTAAACTTTATCCAGGTTGAAGCTTTCCTTCATCCCGTTCAGGGATCAGGGGCGCCCCAGGCAATACACCGTCCCATCAGTACTGCTAATCACCAATGCGTCATTTGAAATGGCCGGGGATGAAAATACCGCACCCCATTTAAGCTGTATATTTATATAGTCTGTATTATTTTTTATCAGCGTATAAATATCATCCCTGAAGCCATCATCCGCCTTAAAATATTTGTCATGGTAAAATTTATAACCATCCGTTGTAAATGTCCACCGGATAGCCCCGGTTGCACGATCTATCCCGAATACTCTTCCCATTAACGTGCCCACATATAACATGGAACCGGAAAAAACGCAGGGTGAAAAAATATTGAATTTCACATCCGTTCTCCACAATTCCTTTCCGCTTATTGCATCCATGGCAGCAATAAATTTATCTTCAGAGGTTCCTACGTAAAGAATGGAATCCTGACTAGAATTTGCAAGGGCCCAGCCTTTTGGAAATTTTTGGTTCCAGTTGCAATAACCCCCGTCTGCATTGATCGCGTATAAATTATAATCCCTGCTACCAATATATACCAGGCCGTTGAACACCACCGGTGATCCCTGCATTTCACCCTTTGGAAAAAACTCGTGCCCCACAGATTTAAATTTCCATACTATACTTCCGGTCTTGCTATTTAGCGCATAAACATTACCGTCGAACGAGCCTGCGTAAACCTTTTCTTTGTAAACAGCAGGAGTGCCATGGATGATATCATCTGATTGAAAGGTCCAGAGTAAATCGCCGTTTTCGGCCCTGATCGCATTTATTCTCCCATCTCCCGAGCCAAAATAAATTATATCATTATACAACACGGGTGAAGAATTAAAATAGTCAGCCAGGTCATATTTCCTTTCTCCCAGGAACATGGCGGTTTTATTAAACACCCGTTTCCAGCTCAGTTTACCCGTACCTTTATCGATAGAATAGAAAGTGCCGTCTCCACCCACCAGGAATACCTGGTTCTTATCTACGAGCACGGTTGACCTGATTTCTCCGCCTGTAGGGAATTTCCAGGTGACTTTACCCGTCTGAATGTCCATAGCATACAATACGCTATCGAGTCCGCCGACATATACCGTGTTTTCACTAATAACAGGAGTAGAAAGAAAGGGTTGATCGCTGTGGAATTTCCATCTTACAGATGGTATATTTTTAAAGTCAGGCAGAGGATCATTATTATTGTCGTTGCCGCCGTCAATTGCATTTTCAGAATGGGTAGCCAGCGGAATAAGTATAATAACAAACAGGCAGGTAAAGGATACCTGGAAGAATTTTCTTGCAAAATAAAAACCATACTTTTTCATTTTATAAAATTTCATCTTGAATTGAAACATTTTCAAATTCCTCCATTTTCCCATTGCACATTAGCACATTTTTTCAATTTCACATTTTCACATTTTCACATTAGCACATTATCGAATTAGCACGTTAGCACATTCTTTCATTTTCACATTTTCAAATTTTCACATTTTCACATTAGCTCATTAGCACATTCTTTCATTTTCAAATTTTCAAATTTTCACATTTTCACATTTTCACATTAGCTCATTAGCTCATTAGCACATTAGCTAATTAGCTAATTATTATTCCGTTCTCAAACTCTTCACCGGATTCGCCAGGGCTGCCTTTATTGACTGGAAACTGATAGTGAGTACTGTGATTAAAATCGCAGACACCCCGGTAACCAGGAAAACATTAACACCAATGAAAATACGGTAGGCAAAGCCATTCAGCCAGGCATTCAATGCCCACCAGGCAATTGGAAAAGCTATTAACACTGCGATCAGTACGAGCGTCAGAAATTCCCAGGACAGGAGAAGTGCAACATGGCGTACAGATGCCCCGATCACTTTACGTATGCCAATTTCTTTCTGCCTCCTTTGTGCAGTAAACGCCGCGAGGCCAAATAATCCAAGGCAGGAAATAATAATGGCCAGGCCGGCAAAATACCTCGACAATATCCCCACTTTCTTTTCAGCACTATATAATGCCTGGTAATCATCATCAAGGAACTGGTATTCAAATGCCATCCCGGTATAAAATTCCGAACAGGCTTTTTGAATTTTCTGGATCGTTTGCTTTTCCGTACCACTTTTTATTTTAACCATGATATTTGGCATAACAGGGTAAACCTGGAAAAAGCATGGTTTTACAACCTGGTACAAGGATTCAAAATTAAAATCAGCAGCTACACCCACTATCTTTCGTTCCATGCCCCAGAATTTAATGGTCTTGCCAACGGGTTCCTTTAACCCCATAGTTTTTACAGCCGTTTCGTTAAAGATGATCTCGTTGTGTGCGTTGTCGTTGGCGGAAAAATTTCTTCCCTCTTTAATTTTTATACCCGCGGTTTCAAGAAAATTATGACCCACTTCAAGATTGGAGAACTCAATATCCAGTTTGGGGGTTTTCCCGGGCCATTCAAAACCGGAGATGGCTCCATGATCACCTGTTAGATTGTGGTAGTAACTGGATGCATTGACGACGCCAGGAATATTTCCAAGCTCTTCTACAAAACTGGCCGCAGCACTTAGTTTGGCTGAATCCATTTCAAGGGGAATTTCAAAATGGATAATATTGTCCCTGCTGTATCCCAGGTTCCTTGATTGTATATAATTTAATTGTTTGTACACAATTAAAACCGACGCTATAAATACAACGGATATTGTAAACTGGAATACTACCAAACCTTTCCGTATCCATAGTTCGCCAAAAGAAGTACTGAGTTTTCCTTTTAATACGGTTACCGGGGCAAACCCTGAAAGATAAAAAGCAGGGTAACTGCCCGCTAAAAGACCGGTAAGGATCGTCACTCCTAAAACAGAAAAAATAAGACCAGCATTGAAATGCATAGCCAATTGCTTCCCGGCAATATCATTAAACACAGGAAGCAGGAGGACGATGAGAATAAGTGCAAGGATAAGTGAAAAAAAAGTCAGCAGCACAGATTCACCTATGTATTGAAAAATGAGTGTACTGCGCCGGGCACCCATCACTTTTTTAATACCCACTTCTTTTAATCGCCGGGAAGCTTTTGCCGTAGATAAATTCATAAAATTGATACAGGCGATGACCAGGATGAACAGGGCAATAATTGAAAACAGTTTTACATAGGATATCCTGCCACCAGCCTGTACGCCATTCTCGTAATTGCCATGAAGGTACCTGTCAGAAAAACGGGTAAGAAATAAACTTTTACCTGTTTCCTTGTCCTTTTTCTCTACAAAATCTTTGATCTTATTATTGAGCCGCGCAATATCAGTTCCTTTTTTAACAATAAGGTAGGTACTCGGGTCGCTGTTCACCCAATTGAGTAAATTCGGCCTCCTTTCCAAAACGAGATCATAATTGAACAAACAATCAAACTGATCAGTTGCTGATGGGGGATTTTTTTTGAATACACCTGAAATAACAAATGATCCCCCAAACTCCGACTGGTCCCACTTCAATGTCTTGCCGGTAATGTTTTGTGTTGTATTGAAAAGTTTTTTTGCGAGCTCTTCAGAAATAGCGATGGAAGACTTATCAGCAAACAAACGGTTTTTATCTCCTTCTGTAAAACTCATGGTAAAAGCATTGAAATAATCCTTGCTTACATACTGTCCTCCTGCTTTGATCTTTATATCACCATTGGTAACAACACCCTTGAAAGGAAACCAGGATGCGGGTAAAACGGAAACTGCGTATTCTATTCCGGGAATTTCTTCAGCCAATGATTTTCCAAGAAGGCCTGCAGTAGCCGCCATCGTTTTAATGCCATTGTCCGTTTTCATATTAGCCATCACCTGGTAAAGCTGTTGATCCTTTTCATTATACTTGTCCACGTTCATTTCATCAGTTACCCATAGCCATATCAATAGCGTACAGGCCAGGCCGGTAGACAATCCCAAAAGGTTGAGCATTGTAAACTGGCGGTCCCGAAGAAGATTTCGCCAGGCGATTTTGAAATAATTATTAAACATATAAGGAGTTTTCGGTTTTCGGTTTTCGGTTTACGGTTTTCCGTTTTCCGTTTACGGTTTTCCGTTTACGGCTTATGGTTTACGGTTTACGGTTTTCCGTCTTTCGTTATTCGTTTTTCCAGTTCTGGTTCATGCACTGATATTCAATTCTTTCACTTTCACATTTTCTCATTTTAATATCAGCACATTATCTAACTAGCACATTCCTTCATTTTCACATTTTCAAATTTTCAAATTTTCACATTCTTTCATTTTCACATTAGCACATTAGCACATTAGCTAATTAGCATATTCTTATTCAGTCCTCAAACTATTCACCGGGTTGGCCAGTGAAGCCTTCACCGACCTGTATCCCACTGTAACAAAAGCAATCAGGAAGGTGCAGGCGATGGCTACCATAAATATCCACGCACTTATATCTATCCGGTAAATAAAATCCTGCAGGTATTTATGCATGGCCCACCATCCAACCGGCGCGGCGAAGCAAAATGCAATAATTAATAAAGTAGAAAACTCTTTGCCAAACAACCACAGGATATTTTGAAATCCTGCGCCCAGCACCTTTCTTACGCCTATCTCTTTTGTTTTGCGTAGAGCCATAAATGATACCAGGCCGTATAACCCGAGACAGCCAATGAAAATGGCGATGCAGGCAAAGAATTGCACCAGCGATAGCATGATACCATCCAGCTTGTAAAACTCGGCGATCCGATCATCAAAAAACTGGTTCGAATAGAGGTATTCACTATAGGTTTCGTTCCATATTTTTTCTACAGAGGACAATATGGATTTTGAATTATTCATATTTATCCGAAGGGCACAACTTCCATAATCGGTATAGTTGGGTGAAATGCATACGGGAGAAATTTCCGTGTGGAATGAATAATTATAAAAATCCTTTACCACGCCAACAATGGGTGCTGAAAGGCGATTAATGGTAGCCGTTTTACCGATAATATCCCCCGGGCTCCCTGCATTCAATTTTTTCACAAATGATTCATTCACCACATATTCCCGGGCTGTATCCGAGGGGAAAAAATTCCGGCCCGCTACTAATTGCAGGTGAAAGGTCTTTAAGAATTGGTCATCGGCAGCTTTTACATTCACGCCCCAGTGTTCCTCCTCCACCCTGTTTTCAAACTTAATATCGGTTGTTTTATTTGCATTGGAAGCCGGAGGCTGAAAACAAAGAGATATATTTTCAATACCGGGTATAGATGCCAGCCGGGTGGTGAGTGTATGCATTTTAGTTTTATCTCCGGAGGGTACGGGAATAACCACGACCGAGTTTTTATTAAACCCGAGGTCGGTTGTTTTGGAATAATGCATCTGGCTCGCTACTACGATGGTACCAATGATAAGTATTTGTGAAATAGCGAACTGTGTGATAACCAATACCCTCCTTAAAGAAAAACCTCCGATATTCTTTTGCGATAATTTAGCCTTCAATGCCTCGATTGGCTGAAACCTGGCAAGCACCATGCCCGGGTATGAACCAGAAAGAAATACAACTATGGAAGAAATGATTAGAAGAAATAAAGGCAATCGCCAATTGTTGAATAAATGCAGAGAAATCTGGGTTTCAAACAATGAATTCAGATAAGGCAAGGCTATTTCAGCAAGCAAACAGGCCAGTAATACAGCAAAGAGTGTAATGAGGGCCGTTTCGGAAATGAACTGCCAGAATAATTGTTTCTTTAAGCTACCGAGCACTTTTCTGATCCCGATTTCCTTTGATCTGTTGAGCGCCTGGGCTGTAGCTAGATTGATAAAATTCACACAGGCGGTAATAATAAGGAATGCGCCAATAAAAAAAAGCGCCCACAAATATTTTTTATCCGAGTAACCTCCAAGGTCGGGATTAAAATGGATATCGGCCAGCGGTTGCAACCTGAACCGCCAGATATTAATGTCTCTTCCTGTAAAATACTTTTTTACTACTTTCTTTAATTCTGCGTTTACCTGGGCTACGGTGACAGATGGTTTTAACAGGGTAAACAACTGGCAGCCACTATAAACCCCACCCCAACTGCTATCACCAGCCAACCATGGCTGATAATCCTTTAAATTCTGGTAACTAAGGTATATTTCCTGCAACCTCTCGGTATTGGCAGGAATATCTTTAAGAATACCCGTAACGGAAAAGTTCATTTTATTTTCAAACCTTATTGTCTTACCGATCGCATCGGAGGTACCGAAATATTTTTGGGCGAGCTTTTCTGAAATGATGGCTGAATTGGGATTCTTTAATACCTGGCTTTTATCACCCTTTACCAGGGGAAAATTCAGTATGTCAAAAAATTCAGGCTCAACAAAAGCGATCCCGTTTTCCTCTTTGAATTTTTTTATTTCTTTCTCTGCGGGTATAGATATCAGTACATTCCTGTAATCTATTACCCTGGCGGTTTTTTCTGCAAATGTAAATTCTGATCTCACTGCCTTACCCAACGGGGATGGAACAGCACCTGAATAACTCACTTCCACGTCGTGCCATTCCGTGATAATGCGGTAAACCCTGTCCTTATTTTTATGAAACTCATCAAAGCTAAGATGATGGTTCACCAATACAAAGATCAAAATACAGCAGGCGATACCTAATGACAAACCCAGTATATTGATCAGCGCGTAGGATTTATTTCGCCTGAGATTTCGCCACGAGATTATAAAATAGTTTTTTATCATAATAAGAAGGTTAGAGAATTAGGGCTTTCGGTTTTTGGTTCTTGGTTTACGGTTTACGGTTTACGGTTTACGGTTTACAGTTTACAGTTTTCGGTTTAGGGTTGACAGTTTTCGGTTTAGGGTTGCAGATAGATCCTATTTGTCCCATAAAACCAGGCCAGTCAATCATAAATTCTATATTCCCTGTTACCGGGATTGTCACAAGGCAGATCTTCTCAACGCCAGCATTTCATACAGGCTTATGAATTTGCTGAAGGACGATTTTAATTTAAATATACATTCCACTGTAATGTTAAGTGTAAAATGACCTAAATTAATGACACGAAATTTATGCACGAATTACACGAATTAGTGATTAAACATGTATTAATTCGTGTAATTC
>JBDTWP010000027.1:0-31741 GCA_040006615.1 Ferruginibacter sp. | reverse complement strand
ACCAACCAGGGCAATCAGTCGTGGTCGGTGTCCCCACCGACCACAGCCCAGCGAGAATTTGAAATGCGCCCGGTTATGGTTTTCCTTTTTCCTCATGCAAAGCGAAATAATCTGTTGGAAACATTGATTCTGACTAACGTTTTGCATTGGCAAATTACGAAATACCTGAAGGTTCAACATTCCTGTCAAAATAATTTAAATAGTACACTTTTACAATACACGGTAGCATTGCCGCAGCTTGGGAATTTGATGCTGTGTTCGGGCAGGGCTTACCGATGGCCGGGGATTTGAAAAACGTCCGCAAGTAACCGAAGCCGATTGAAAAACTAAAGTTGAAGATAACAACTCAAAGGCAAATTAATAAACTCAAGCTGGAACTGAAACTGATAGTGAACTGCAGCCGAAGCTAACGACGTCAAACCCTGCTCTTGCCAAACCCAATGTTGCCTGCCGGGCTTCTGTCAGCACCCGGGAGTTGTCTTTTAATCGGAAGTCTTTTCATATAAGTTAATTGTCGCCATATCCATTCAACTGGTCCATAATTGTATTTTGTCATCCACCATTTGCTAAAATATACCTGCAAAATATAAATTGATATGGCAATCAAAATGTATGCATAGAATGGTAAGTGATGCAAAAGCCCGAGTCCAAAACCCGAAAACAATAAAATTCCAATTATGTTTTGTACAATGTAATTTGTCAGAGTCATTTTACCAACAGATTGTAAAGCGCTAAAAAATGTTTTGAGTTTACCTTTTTTATAAATCCAACAGAAGGCTGAAATAAAAACAATCATTAGTCCAAACTCCAGCCAAAATTGTATATTATATTGTTTGAAAAACGCTATTTTAAAGAGATGTGTCAAGGTATCGGAAATTACCGCGATAATGATTGTCGCTCCTAAACTCAACCAAAACATTTTTTTTGCAGAAATTTTACCTGCGATGATTTTATGAAAAAAAGCAATTTTCTGAAGGTATTGACCAAAAAGAAAACAGGCTAAAACAAATAAATTAATTCCTAATAATCTGCCTGTTTCATAAAGTTCTCTTGTTCCTTCTTTAAGTCCATACAATAGCACATCGAAAATATTATTACTTTCATAAAGCCGAATGTCTGTCGCTGGTGAATGAGATGGAAAATGAGAATAAAAAAAAACTGTTGTAAATGGGTAAATAAACATCAGTGCAATTGCAAAATAAAGAGCTGTATTTTCACTTGCCTTATAAAATACTAACATTAGTAACCCAACTATTGCATAATCTTTTAGAAAGTCGCCATTATAAAAACATGTATTTATTAATCCAATTACAAATAGCCAAAACATTCTTTTAGAGAAAAACAAAATTGGATTAATCCCTTTATTACTAATATTATTAATTAAGGTGGCAAAACCAAAACCGAATAATACATTCAGCATTATTCTGCTCTTATTTGTAAAAACAATATCGGTTAAGAGCCTAACTATATGACTTAAATGGTCATCCGTTGGAATTGTAATTTCTTTACCAAAGTAAAAGAATAAAAAGTAGTTGACTAGCACAACGCCAATTAATGCCCAACCACGGAGAATATCAATTATAACAATTCTTTGGTTTTGTTCGATTGGCTTAATATTTTGAGTAGTCATCCTGAAAGAATAAAAGTGATTTTATAAAAGTTGCCTTACGTATAGGCAATACGAAAGCTTGTCAGTAAACCTGATTATGATAACAACGCAAATTTTGTTTACAACTTATTTCTCAGAATGCCTGGCAAATAAATAATAGCCTAAGAAGCCTGTAGCAATGCAAAATGCCATAATTGCCAGAGAGTGAAAGCCAAGAGGAAGTGTGTAGTTGATAATAGTCAGCCCAATTCCTAAACCTGTTAAAATTGCAAACCATTTAATATTTGAATTCCTGTCTACTTTAGGATTTGTTTGTAAAATAGATAAAATAATATTTTCCGGAATTCCTTTATCAATGATTTTATTTTTAAGACGGCTGTCCAAAAGTCGTTTAACAATCGCCGATATGAATATCATAAACAATGCTAATACAAAAATAGAGGCAATTGCATTAAAGACTTTTTCATCAACCGGAGCCGAATTGCTGGTTTGAGCATTTACAGCAAATGGTGTAACAATTACGGCCATTGTATTTATTAATTTTTTCATTTTTTAATGTTTTATATTCAATTAGACAGGGTTCTTAAATAGATGTTGCAGAAATTAATAAAAATTTATAACACCCATTTGTTCCTGATGCTTTCTGTACATATCAAGGAAAATGGCTCCGGAAATGCAAACAACAACAGTAATGATTAAGTATATTAATATTGGAGTAACGTTTAATAGAATGTTTGGCAACAAAAGACTTAAAAAATATAATAAGCCCAAACACAACATAACTATAAGGCTTACTATGATATGATTTAAATACTTATCAACCGAAAATTTGGGTTTAGGCTGGGGCAATTGCTCCATTACCAATTTTGTTAGATTAAATTCAAAAGCCGGAGTTTCCTGGCGATGAATTTCTGCAAATAATTGCTTGTACTGTTCTGCTTTTAAACTACAACTTTTGCATTGCAGAAGGTGCTCAATAAGTTCTAAGTTACGGGTACTATCCAAAATATAATTTTGAATTTCATTTTCGTCAGGATGTAAATTTGTCATAGTTCTTCCTTTTTATAATTTTTCAATAAATTATCTCTTAGAGTTTTTCTTGCTCTAAACAAATAGCTCTTTAGCGTTCCTTCCGGGAGTTCTGTTATTTGTGCTATTTCTGCATAGCTTAATTCTTCATTATGGTAAAGGGTTACCAGGGTTTTATAAAGTGGCGGAAGTTTATCAGTTTCGATTTTTAAAATCTGTGCCAATTCATTTTTAAAAAAAACACTTTCTGCGTCATAATATTCACTTTCAATTTTTGGATTGTATAATAGCTCATTATCAGTTTCATTATCAGCATGGAAATTACTCAATAAAACCAATTTTTTCTTTTCAAGATAATTTAAGCAAGTGTTGTATGCAATTTGTGCAACCCAGGTGGAAAGCTTCGATTGAAATTTGAATGACTCCAATTTATGAAAGGTCTTTAAATAAATATCCTGTGCAATGTCTTTTTTGTCTTCGTTATTGGCAATCATTTTGAAAATGATTTGGGTTACCAATCTTTCTGTATTGGAAATAATAAAAGAAAAGGCATTGGTGTCGCCACTTAATACCCTGTCAACCAAAATATGGTCAGCTTTATTATTTTCATTTATATCGTTCACTTATTGAGTTAGACAGGTCATTGCTAAAAATGTTGCAATAGTTGTAAAATATTTTATTTAATTGAAAAATTGTCCGGGCGGGTGAGCTTTGGTAATTGTCAGTTGAATGGGCTGTCCAGGGAATTACAGTTGATCTTCATTTGTTCTGTACAGCCACGCTTTTGTACAGTCAATGTTGCAGCAGTAGTTTTACATTTCAGTCTCTGACCTGAATTCTGTATACTATTTTAGGGTTTTTTATTTTTTGTACAAATGAAATTACCGCGATGGTAAACAATGTTCCAAAAATTAACGCAACATTTTTAGTTCCTAATGATGCAAATGCCAAAACAATTCCGGCTACTGAATTCTTGTGATCGCCTGTAACGCCATATTCAATTCCTTTTTCAATTCCAACGGCAATATAAAAAGTCCACAGAAAAAGTCCGGCTACAACACCCATTGCAATTAAAGGTTTTTTCCCGGCTTTGAATTTAGAATAATTGTCTGTATGAAATGTTGAGTTTGGAATATTTGTTTTAAAGTATTCAAATATCTCTTTTCGTTTATTTGCATCTTTTATTCTTAAATGTTCAGATGATTCCTTACCAAACAAAACTTCAATATAATTTTGACTTTCTTCCAGATTTATTTGTTTTAAATAATGCAAGGGAATGGCGGTGAAGTTTTTGGCTGGAATTACCTCTTTTTGAAAATTGTAGATTACAAGTTCGATTTCATCGGAATTCGGGTTACCCCGGTAAATTGTACCATTGTGGTAGCCGATTATTTTGTCATCGCCTTTTTCATAACTTCTCCAGTTTTTCATGCTTGGTAGTTGATAGGTTTGTTGATTCTTTTTTTATTTTCTTTCCCGGTACTTATTCCAATAATTGTGATAGTCATCCAAAAGATCATAACGCCGAGCATGACAGGAACTGTAAATATTTAGCGGCTCCAGTTTTTTGACAACCATTGTCTTACCATATTTTGGCAATGAACATTGGCGGCATACCCTTTTTTTCATCTGTTCCTACAATACCCATTAGATGATTATACTTTTATTTGCGAGGTCATTTATTTATATAGATTTGAATGCGCCATTTTGCTTTTTTGTATAGTTCTAAGTTAAAAGTTCGTCCATTAGAAAACATTCCCTGCAATCTGACAGGAAATTTGCTTAATTCATAACTCGTGGAGAATTTAAAAAGGCTTTCTGCAGTTTCCAATTTCCTGATTAAACTTCCATCTTTGGCAATTACATCGGTCACAGTTAAGGCGTTACCAGGAGTAGAAAATTGATCCCTGGTAGCACCGGATGTCGATGATATTTCTATAGTTAATGTGTTGCCACTTTCATCAGAAGGGACTATATCGACCCGTTCAAAAGCTGGCATTTCAGTGATGTTGTAGGTTTTATAGCTTTTACCTCTGTATTCATCAGCACTCCAATACCCTTTTACTAAACTATCAGGCATTCCGTCCCGCTGATAATGAGTTTCCCCTTTACCTTCTTTTAAACCCTCTTGAAAATTGCCCGAATAAAAAACAGCATTATTATAGTAATAAACCCCCTTCCCATTGGGCAATCCATATTTAAAATTGCCCACATAGCGATGAACACCTTTGGCTTCTCCTTTGCCATGAGCAAATCCATTTTTGCATTCACCTGAATAAGTACCAATAAGACTTTTTAATTCCACCTTACATTCTTTAGTACTATCCTGCGAATATAGGGTTACGGAGTTAAGAAGTGAAATGCTGATAAACATTGTAATGTGCCAGTTGTTTTTCATATGCCAGGAATATAGGTTTCTTTTAGAGTAATAGCTAAGGCTCTGCATTTGTTAAGTACGGAAATTCATAGATGGTCAGGCCAGGAATCCGCTTATTGATGGCATAGCCACCCTCAGTCGCAAATAAAGTACAGGGCTAAACGAATTAAGGGCACAAAGTACCAAATATTAACCAGTCCAAAAGGATAAACCTTGATTTTTTAAACACTGATTTTCTGATAAGAAAATTCACTGGCATCCCGGGAATGGACAAATCAATTGGTCCCAGGCCTGCAGGCGACATTGGTATTGCCAATAGCGGGCCTGGCGGAATACTTAACCGGCTGACGAATAACCTGTAAACTTCCTACTGATAACGTCAATACCGCATTCAAATCGTTCCAACGATTATATCAAACTAAAGGATACTGGTAACCATTAACTCAGTTTCCTGATCTTTATATTTCTGAAATAAATGGGTGCACCTGCGTGCTTTCCCTGGAAGCCAATAAAGCCCTTCAAAGGAAGTGTTGCCATAGGATTGCTTAACCATGCCGGGATTTCTGATCCATCAGGATTGTTTTTGGCGGAGGTGTACAGGCTCATATCGCATTCGTTAACGAGTGTTCCATTTAGAACGACCCATATTTTCCTTCCCCTGCAGGTGATGGTGAAATGATTCCATTCTCCGGGCTTTTTTAATGTTTTATTTACGGCTGCCTGGTGACCAAATACGGCGCCACATTGCCAGGTAGGTGAAACATTACTCCATTCCTTCGAATAGTCGTCTGCTATTTGTATCTCTACAGAATGGGGTATCCAGTCCGCGATATCCGTGGCATGAACAATCACCCCGCTATTGGTGCCCTCGGCATTTTTAAAATCAAGATCAACTACAAAATCATTATATTGATCCTTACTCCAGATCGCTTCATCCTTTGTGGCGGTAAGTATCCCGTTAGAATCACTCCACACACCGGGAGGAAAAATTCCATTTGCAAGCCCTTTCTCAAAGACATCCATCCAACCTTTTTCAGAAGTATCCGGTTGAATGAAGGCCGTGTCCTGCGGAAAAGACTGAAAGCCTGTGATCAAAAAAAATAAGGTGAAAAGTTTAGAAATTTTCATACAATCATGTTTGGTTATTAATGGTTGAACCTACATGCAAAGCTCACAAAATGGCGTCGCACCTAATCAAAAATACAGGTATTTATCAAAAAACCGCTATATGGCAGAATTGGAATGTTTGAAATTTGCCGTACAGGTATTGTTTCGGGTGAACAATTCATTACCGAACTGTACCTGACGCTTTGCGATTGGGCAGACAGAACCAAACTACAACAACATAACATCTGTCAACCAGCTTTCGTGGGGCTGATTTCGGTCGGTGGGGACACCATCGCCGTCAACTTATGGATTTTGCCTGCAATTCTTTGGAGCCGCAGGCCCGGCAAATATTATAACACCGGATTTTAATCCGTTGACAGACTAACCATTTAATTGAGAGCCATCGGCCCGGACCATATAATGGTTAATCAAAAATGCACCGTGCCTACGGCGAAAAATACCGGTTATAAAAATCGTAAATAAATTTGCGTAGTTAAATAACTACATTTATATTTGTAGTCAAATAGCTACGTAATGAATTTAAGACGGGATGTATTTCAAGCCATAGCAGACCCGACAAGAAGGGTTATACTTCTGTTGGTAGCTTCACAATCCATGACAGCAGGGGCAATAGCTTCAAACTTTGCCACAGCCAGGCCGACCGTTTCAAAACACCTGCAAATACTCACCGAGTGTGAATTGGTTGAACAGAAACAAAACGGCAGGGAAATTTACTATCACATCAATGCAAAAAAAATGAAAGAAGTAGCCGATTTTATTGAACCATTCCGCAACATGTGGGATGACAGGTTCAATAAACTGGAAACCATCATGAAAAAATACAAATCAAAAAAATAGAATAGTATGGAACAAAAAACCAAAATTAATGCCGAAGACGGCAAACAGGAATTAATGATTACAAGGGTATTTGATTTGCCATTGGAATTACTTTTTAAAGCATATGAAGAGCCCGGAATTGTTGAGCAATGGATGGGAACGAAGGTGCTTAAACTTGAAAATAAAACGCACGGCAGTTACCAATTTGAAACAACCGATCCTAAGGGAAACAAATACGGATTCAATGGGGTAATTCATGAGTTTAGCCCGAACCGGAAAATCATACGGACATTTGAAATGGAGAATACGCCTTTTGGCGTCCAGCTTGAGTTCTTAGAATTTGAAAAACTTGCTGACGATACCAGCAAACTCAATATGCAAATAGTGTATAAATCAGTTGCACTCAGAGACCAAATGCTGCAGTTACCCTTTGCTCAAGGCATAAATATGGCACATAACCGATTGCAAGGCATTGTAAGCAAATTAAAATAACTTTATGACAAAGAGAAATAAAATTATCTATTGGATTTCAACTATCTGGCTTGCATTAGGAATGCTATCAAGTGGAATAGTACAGTTATTCAAAGTGAAAGCGGACATAGAATTTATTATGAGTTTGGGCTATCCTGAATATTTTCTAACAATACTGGGTGTTTGGAAAATTTTGGGGGTTGTAGCATTGCTGATTCCTAAATTTCCTTTACTAAAGGAATGGGCCTATTCAGGTTTTTTCTTAGCCATGTCGGGAGCGGTATTTTCGCATATCGCTTCGGGTAATTCTATGAGGGAAATATTTCCCCCGTTGTTACTTCTCGTCCTGACTATGGTATCGTGGTATTTCAGACCTGAAGATAGAAAGATCATTTTCGTTAATCAATAAATGTATAAAATGAAAAAGGAATTGTCATCAGCCCAGCATGAAGAATTACTCAGCGCATTAAAAGCCCGTTTTGAGAAAAACATGAACCGCCATAAGGGCCTTGAATGGGCTAAAGTGCAGGCAAAACTGGATCCGCCAGCTGGCGGAGAAAAACTATGGTCGCTCAATGAAATGGAAAGAACCGGTGGTGAACCGGATATTGTTGGCCATGATAAAAAGACTGGCGAATACATTTTTTATGATTGTTCAGCAGAAAGTCCAAAAGGCCGCAGAAGTCTTTGTTACGACCGTAAAGCACTGGAGTCAAGGAAAGAAAATAAACCAGAAAGTAACGCAATTGATATGGCAGCTGCTATGGGCATTGAGCTTTTAACGGAAGAACAATACCGGGAACTGCAGAAACTTGGAAATTTCGATACCAAAACATCGAGCTGGATAATAACACCACCTGATATCAGAAAACTGGGCGGCGCGATCTTTGCTGATTTCCGCTACGGCAAAGTCTTCGTGTATCACAATGGTGCGGAATCATACTATGCCGCCAGGGCGTTCCGTGGTTCGTTAAGGGTCTAAAAAATAACATACTATGACAAAGAGTGGAATGAATCCCACTGTTGATTTTTATTTTAGTAAAGGCAAAAAGTGGCAGGAAGAACTGGAGAAATTGAGAGTGATCCTTCTTGACTGCGGGCTGACAGAAGAATTGAAGTGGGGTGTTCCCTGCTACATGTTTCAGAAAAGTAACATAGTTTTATTGCATGTATTTAAGGAATACTGTGCGCTTTTGTTTTTCAAAGGTGCCTTATTAAATGATGCCAAAGGTATCCTAATCCAGCAAACGAAGAATGTGCAGGCAGGGCGGCAGATTCGGTTCACCAATGTCCGGGAAATAGTGGAAATGAAACCCATCCTGAAAGCCTATATTTATGAAGCCATTGAGGTGGAAAAGGCCGGTTTGAAAGTGAATTTTAAAAAGAATACAGATTTCATAATTCCTGAAGAATTTCAAAATAAATTATCCGCTGAAGGCAGACCTTCCCTGAAAACCGCTTTTGACGCATTGACTCCGGGAAGGCAAAGAGCATACATTCTTTATTTTTCCGCACCGAAACAATCTAAAACAAGGGAGTCAAGGATTGAAAAATGTATACAGCAAATTCTCAATGGAAAGGGATTAAATGATCTGATTTAATAATTGATCCTGATTTAGATAGCAGTTTAATCAGATCGGCTAAAGCCGAATAGAAAAATTTATTTCATGTAATCCTGCGGCTTAAGCCGGATGCAATTGAACACATTTCCCTAACCAATTATAAAAGTACAATGATAAACAGACGTGATATTCTAAAAGGATTTGGTGCCACGGCAGCCCTGGCATTATTGCCTGATTTAAGCAAAGCAGGTAAATTGTATAAACCAGCGGCTTCGTTCACGTATTGTCTTAATATGGCAACTATCCGCGGTCATAATCTTGGTTTCGTAAAGGAGTTGGAAGTTGCTTCAAATGCCGGCTTTCATAGTGTAGAGATCTGGATGGACAGGTTGCAGACTTATGTTGAAAGTGGAGGCACACTTAAAGACGCCAAAAAGCGCCTGGAGGATTTAGATATTGTAATAGAGAACTGTATTGGTTTTGCCCCATGGATCATGGCGGATCAGGCTAAGCGCAGGCAAGGGCTTGATCAGATGAAAAGAGAAATGGAGATCCTTGCGCAATTAGATTGCAAAAGAACTGCCGCACCACCTGGCGGGGCTACAGACATAGCTGCCCTTGATTTAAAGCGCGTAGCAGAGCGGTACCGGGTGATACTCGAACTTGGGGATCAAACGGGGGTAAGGCCGCAGCTGGAAATGTGGGGTTTTTCAAAAAACCTTAGCAGGGTAAGTGAAGTGATGTTTGTGGCATTAGAGAGCGGGCATCCTTCTGCCAGGGTTTTGCTGGATATCTTTCATATTTATAAGGGAGGAAGCAGCATTGAAACACTTCCGCTGGTTAATAGTTCCGCAATTGAAATCCTCCATATAAACGACTATCCGCAAAACCTGGCAGCTTCTGCCATAACTGACGCCGACCGGATTTACCCGGGAGATGGAGTTGCCCCTGTGAGGCGTGTTTTGGAAATTCTGCAAAATCCAGGCAGGCCTTTGATCATTTCTTTAGAAGTGTTCAATAAAAATTATTACAAACAAAATGCTTTACAGGTTGCAAAAACAGGTTTGGCAAAAATGAAGGCCGTAACCGAAGCAATTTGATAAAAGCCGGTAAGCTGTTGAACCAGGCCGCTTTTAACGACATGATATGCTGATATTGATTCTTCTTTTTGCAAAATTTTGCGTTATACAGGTTAATTGACTTTGGCACTTCCGGAACAACTTAAAGCCAAACAATTTGATGGTGTTATGCGGGTAGTATTCAATCAAATAATCCAAAAACGAAAAGAGCAAAAACATACCGGAACCAAAAAAAGAATTGCCTATTGGATATTTACTATACTATTGGCCCTGGAATGTTATCCTGCCCCATCCTGTTGTATCTTTTTTTAATTTTTCTTGCACAGTTCAATAATTTGTTATTACTTTGCATTTCAAAGTACTTTCTAATTCTTCAAACAGAGAATACTGACCGCATAAACAAATAGACATCAACAATGATATATCATGAACAGACCTGAGATACTAACGAATATTGACAATCCCAAACTGCTTGAAAAATTGTATCGGGACAATAAGACGGCTTTTAAAATGGAGTTCAATTTACTTTACCCCGAACTAACGGACAATAAACTTGCAGACTATTGGAATGAAAGACTGAATTACGAAAGTTCAGAAATATCCTGGGGGAGCGGCAAAGAAATAACCTTTGTAATAATTGCTTCGTTAGTAGCGGGCGTTATTGCAAAGCTTCCCGTATTACTTAATATCAATCCTGAATCTTTTTATCAGAGGAATGCAGGGTTTATCATTTTCCCAGTATTGGCGACTTACTTTATTTGGAGAAAGAGTCTTTCAACAAAGAAAATTGTATTTGCAGGAATTGCATTTTTGATTGGTTTAATCTTCATTAATCTATTACCTGCAGATAATAAAAGCGATACCCTGATTTTGTCCTGCATTCACCTGCCAATTTTTTTGTGGTCGGTTTTAGGTTTTTCATATGTTGGCGGCAATATAAGGAGCTACCATCCAAGACTTGAATTCCTGAGATTTAATGGCGACCTGGTAATAATGACTACGCTCCTCGTGATTGCAGGAGCCATTCTTACAGGGATTACTATTGGACTTTTTTCTGTCATTGGTTTTAAAATTGAGAAATTTTATTTTGACTATATTGGTATATTCGGACTTGCCGCATTACCAATAGTCGGAACTTATATAACACAAACAAATCCTCAATTGATTAATAAGGTTTCACCTGTCATTGCAAAAATATTTAGTCCGTTGGTTTTGATTACGCTGGTTGTTTATTTGGTAGCAATTTTGTTTTCGGATAAAGACCCATACAAGGACAGAAATTTTTTAATGGTATTTAATTTTCTCTTAATCGGTGTTATGGCGATTATTCTATTTTCAGTCGCAGAGTCATCCAGGAAGAGTGTAAGCCGGGCAGGCAATTTTATTCTATTTGCTTTATCTACAGTCACAGTAATTGTAAACGTGATTGCCCTTTCTGCAATTTTATTTAGAATTTCAGCGTGGGGAATTACTCCAAACCGGCTTGCAATTTTAGGAGGGAATATACTTATGCTTTCAAATCTATGTATGGTAACTTTCCGGCTCTTTAAGAATGTTTCAAAAAAAGCAGACATTCGTGAAGTTGAAAATTCAATATCAATGTTTCTTCCTGTTTACATCTTATGGACAATTATTGTGACTTTTATTTTCCCCTTAATATTTCATTTCAAATAGCGCAACGAATTATCATAACAACACGAATTGCCTGCCCCGGAAGCCATTATTGACGAAGTACTGACTCCACGCGGTGACGTTATCGTTCCCGCCTGGGCTCCAGTAATCGCTCCCGGTAAAGCCACCAACCACATCTTTTTGCAAGTACAATAAATTCAGCTTAAATTTAGATGGTACTTTTCATTGCGTTATTGTTGGAGTTTATTTTAAAATCAGATGCCCTGATTAGCGTTTTAAATGTAACACTAACAATCAGGAATAATGATAGTTATTAGTGGCATAAATAATGCGATCAGATGGGATTGCCGACTCGCCCTATACAAGACCGGGGTACCAGGAGAATTCATTGTCGAACTGGCCCGGCTTGTCAATTATACCAGTTTGGATTTGCCAGATATTTTCCATTTTATTATCGAACTTTAGATTGCCGCAACCGACAATTCAAAAATGCGTATATTAACAAATTAATTTTTAACAGATAAAACATTGCAATTGCCGGCAAGTGCGCAAATCGTTGGGTCAGGCACAATAAAGCCAACCCAATACAATATATTAATGTAACTACTAACTAACCAAATCATGGCCGAAAAGGATTCCAAAAAGGACATTAACTATTATGGAAGCATTGACCTTAATTTTTCTGAAAAACACGAAATCGTGAATTTTATTCAGGAACAAAACAAAAGGTTTCAAGTAATATGCAGTTCTAAAAATGATGCGATCATCACCTCCGATGAAACTAAACGGATTTTATTCTGGAATAAAGGAGCAGAATACATATTTGGTTATTCTTCAGCTGAAGCAATCGGTCAACCATTGACATTGATAATTCCCGGTCAATTACATCAAAGGCATGATAAGGGCATGGAAAGAATGAACCAGGGAAAGAAGCCCCGCGTACTTGGAAAAGTTCTTGAATTGAAAGCTATAAAAAAAGGTGGGGAAGAATTCCCTATTGAACTTACTCTCGGAAGCTGGGATAATGATGGCAAAAGATATTATAGCGGTATTATCAGGGATATTACAGAAAAGAAAAAGGCAGAACTAATCATTTTGAACGAAAAGAAAAAATCAGATGAATTATTGCTGAACATTTTACCTAAACAGGTTGCAGATGAACTCAAAAGCAAAGGAAAAGCTACAACAAAAAGACATGAGCATGTTACAATTCTATTCACAGATTTTAAGGATTTCACGTCAATGGCTTCTTCAATTTCCCCCATTAAACTTGTGAAAGAACTTAATGAGATATTTAGTCACTTTGACGATATCATGGAAGCATTCCAGATTGAAAAGATAGAAACTATTGGCGATGCGTATTTTGCAGCTTGCGGATTGCCAGAAAAAAATAAAGATCATGCATTCCAATGTATAGAAGCGGTTAAGCAGATGTTCAGGTATTTGGAAAAGCGAAATAAAAAAAACGAAATTCAATGGAAAATGCGGGCAGGAATACATTCTGGTCCGGTTGTGGCCGGCGTTGTTGGTAAAAAGAAATACGCTTATGATCTTTTTGGAGATACAGTAAATACTGCCAGTAGGATGGAAACCAATGGAGAAGTGGATAAGATTAATATCTCAGAGACCACCTATGATTTAATCAAGGGAAGGTATAATTGTATTTCCAGGGGTGAGATAAATGCAAAAGGAAAAGGAAATTTGAACATGTATTTCGTAGAATAAACAAATAGAAACTGTGCCTGCATCCCATTTGAAAAATACACCCCGGACGTTGAAACCATGAACATTTGATCGCTCTCTTCATTTGTTCCGGCCTGATTTATTAATTTATTTTACCGGCTCAAAAACAAGCAGAGAAACCGAATGATGAGGCAGTTGCAACGGGAGAGTAATCTTATTTTCCTTTGCTTTAATAACGTTTTCAGGTTCATACAATTCCAGTCCCTGCCTCGATTTTATTTGATTTACCTGGGCTTCAGTTGGATTATACGGTCTGCCCATTGATTTCCAAATGGTGTATGCATTGCTATGGTTTTCATCAATTCTATAATGGGTAAGCTTGTATCTCCCCGGAGAAGGTAATGTTACCACAAGCATGGCTTTTTTTTGCTCCCGGTCATTCACATCCTGGTTGAAATTATACACCATAACCTGGATACTTTTCCCATGACGGGTTGCCAATCCATCAATGTTTTTGTCGCCTATAGTTTCAAGTTTAATTCTTTCAGTCCCTAATTTTCCCATAAGTCTAAAAAAATTGAATACTGGTTTTTCAATTTCTTCGGCTGTAAAAAGCGTGCGTTGTCCTTCAAATATTCTGAATCCGGGATTGAAAAGTCCGTCGAACACAAGGCATTTAATATGATTGGCAGGATATGTTATTGCCAAATCGAGCATTTCTTTCGCAAAAGCACATTGAAATACCGGGTGATATGCTGTGTTTCGATATTCCACTCCAGGATTTTCAGTGGTGGTAACGTTTAATCCAATATCAATATCCCCTTCGGTAACAAAAACAGGAATACCTGCCGTGCCGGGAATTGCCGCAATTTTTTCCAGATTAGTTGATGCGCTTTCCTTTATAAAATCAAGGCTTGGCGAAAAAACCGGAATTCCTGCCGCCAGTTTTTCAGAAGTAAAATTGCCCAGTTTACCGATGGCAAAGTTAGTTGCTTTCAAATGGAAGGTGATAAAATCAAGCGGTGCCCCAACAGAACCATCCTTATAATTTTTGCCACTCATACAATGTTCAATGAACCTGACTAATACTGGTGTTCCTCTTTTAATATCCTGGGTTACCGAATTGCCTCCTACCTGTGCTTCAGGAAGTGCAGATTTCACAGCGGCGGCGGTATAATCGTACATTTTATGGAAATCTTCTTCGGTGCCCATCCAGAAATTGGTGATATCAGGCTCATTCCATACCTCCCACTTCCATTTAACGACGGATTCTTTTCCGTACCGTTCGACGCAGTGTTTTACTATATTGTATATTAATAGGTACCAATGGTTGTAATCTTTTGGGGGATATTTAATTAAAATATCCTTTATATGGCGAACTTTTTCCGGCGCCGAACTTAAAGAATCGGGCATGTTGCCAAGGTGCATAATTGGAATAAATTTTTTCGCCAGAACAACGTCAAAAATCTGGTCAAAGAGAGTAAAGTCGTAAAAAGGATTGCCATCCTTATCAACCTGGTAAACATTTGTTGAGCCCCAATCTGCTTCGGCAGTAAAGGGTACGGCGGTACCGGTTCCTGTAATGCCCCAGGTACGCTTGTAATATGGATATGGCGAAGAATTTACTATTCGTCGGAATAACCGTTCGCCCTGGGGTGTCATGGCAAGGCCTGTACTTCCTCCGATTCCATTCCAGATTGGACTGATCGTATCAATAACATCTGCATAACCGGTATGAATTGATATTGATGATGTGGATTGTGAATTCGATACCAGGCTGCTGAAAGTTACAAACAGCATCAGTGTAAATGTATTTCTAAAAAAGTTCATGGTTTATATAAGAGTTAATAGTAGGTTCTTTCAGGCCAAAGTGAGTGTATAAAAAAAATTGAGCCCCGCGATTCTTGTCCAGGTGTTATTGGTCATATTATCATCCTGATTTATTAATTTGTTTTCCACCCAGGTTCATTGTATGTGCCGCAGCGTAAAATATAGCGTCGCATTCCATGTCCAATTGAATGCATCCTGCCATCATCTTCACGTCTTCATCCTGAACTGGCGCAATGGTTGCATGTAGCTGCACATTTTAAACACGTCTCAATATAAGTTTTGTAAGTGTAATACCCTTTCATAAAAAGTATTTTGTTAATTGAATAATAGCATAAAATTCTAAATGTTTAAAAGGCAACTTTACAATACTGGTTTCTTTGCTGCATGTTTCATTTGTTTAACAGCTACTAAGTCCATTCCACATTTAGGACATTTCCCGGGTTTATTCATTACTACTTCAGGGTGCATGGTACATGTGTACCTGGTGCCTTTGGAGGTTTTCATCTTGTGCGTTTTCGTACTGTCCTCTTGTTGGGTTTGTGCAAATGTGCCTGTGCTTGCGGCTAATAAAATAGCCAATGCAATAGTTGTCTTTTTCATTTGGTTTTGTTTTTTAAGACTAATAAAAAATATTTAATAAGTAAAAGTTAATCCTGCGCCAGGGCCCATGTCACTATCATAATGTGTTGATAAAGCGAACCATTTTGAAGCGATGTACCTTAATCCTGCCATATATTCTTTATCCGTGTTCCACATCAGGTTTAATCGGAGACGGCTGGTAAGCGGAATATCTTCCCTTCTTAACTGAAACCGAAACTTGCCTTTTCCATCAATACGGGCATCGGCTATCATCATGGTAGGTAACATATATTGTACACCCAGGGTAAAAGTTTTACGATTGTTTTGGTTGCTGTATTGGCCAAAAAGATTTTTCCCGATTTCATTCTCCATGGTGTTGCGGTGATAATCAAAGCCGATATAAGGAAATAACCATTGATTTCGACCAAGGTACCTGCCGAAAATCGTTTCACTTTCCATTCCATGTTGTTCCCTCAATCCTAACCGCCATTCCGTCCTAAGTTCGTACCGGTTACCCATAAGCATCGCTTCTCCATCGCTGCCATTGCTTTCAAATCCCACCATTGCCATAGCATGTAACATATTATTGTCTCTTTTGAAATTTTTCCAGGCCTTTGCAGGATCTGGCAAATCCGGGTTACCGGGCGAATTTGCATAACTAAGCACGTTGCCCATTCCTGCCATCATATGATATAAGATATGACAATGAAAGAACCAGTCTCCACTTTGATTAGCCGCAAACTCAATGGTGTCAGTTTCCATTGGCATGATGTCTAAAACATTTTTCAACGGCGCATATTCCCCCTGCCCGTTAATCACCCTAAAATCATGTCCATGCAGGTGCATAGGATGCCGCATCATGGAATTATTGGTAAGGATAATACGAACATTCTGCCCTTTTTCAATTAAAATTTTGTCCCACTCGGTTACTGTTTTATTGTTAATCGCCCATACATAACGGTTCATGTTTCCCGTAAGAATAAAATTCAGCACTTTGAGCGGCACATCAGGAAGGATTGTTTTTTCTGGTGAACGGAGCATGGAATAATTAAGCGTGACGATATCAGAGCTGTTATTCATTTCCATTCCATCCGTATCGTTCATTTTCTTAACCGCCATAGTGTCTTTTGTTTTAACGGCTGCCCGATCATCCTGCATGTTATTGCCTTTTGACATAGGCATTTGTATTGTGTCTGTTTCGTTCACTTCTCCTGTTATTTCAGGGTACATCACTGTATTCATATCCATTTTCTGAAGGCTCATGTCCATACCCATATCATTCATATCACCGTTGGTCTTCATCATGCTATTCATCATCTTCATGCCTTCAAAATACTTAAGACGTGAAAATTTTCTTGCGGGCATTTTCATCCCACTGCCAAGCCATAAAGAAGCAGCTTTGGTACGGTCTTCGGGTGTTACCCTAAACTCATAACTCATGTTTTCCGGAATGGTTACAACTACATCATATATTTCTGCAATGCCTATTATTAACCTGTCCACTTCAATAGGTACCACATCGTTGCCATCACTGCCTACGACCGTTATTTTACCTCGCGCATAGTTCAACCAGAAATAACTGGATGCCCCTGCATTTACAATACGAAGCCTCACTTTATCACCTGCCTTAAATTGTGGTGCATTCGCTTCGGGTTTACCATTTATCAGAAAGCGATCGTAATAGACATCACTTACATCCATCGCCTTCATACGTTTCCATTCATTGATGAGTTTAGTTCGCAGATACCCCTTTTTAATAGCTTCACTATAGCTTTGCGCGCTGCCTTTTTTAATAGCGTACCAATCGTTAGCTGACCGAAGGCGGCGTTGCACCTGTTCTGGCTTTTCATCCGTCCATTCGCTTAAAACCATCGTGTATTCTGCATTGTAAGCGCCGTTACCTTTAGAAGGTGCAGGTGACATAGAAGACCTCATTGATGACATGTTCATAGCGGCCATGTTATGACTCTCAGGATTTTGCTTTGAAGCGGCACCCATGCCTTTCAGTTGATGACCGGGCTGATCTTCCGTCTTATTATGCATAGCGGCCACGGAATCATTCAATTCCTGACCGTCTCTTTTCTTAAAAATCAATGCTCCATAAATGCCGGCCTGCTCCTGTAATTGAGTATGTGAATGATACCAGTATGTACCGTTTTGCACTACACGGAATTTGTATAAATACGTTTCTCCCGGACCAATGCGTTTAGTGGTTAAATACGGAACCCCATCAAAACGGTTGGGTAGAACTACACCGTGCCAATGCAACGAGGTTTCCTCTTTTTTTAAGTTATTGTGCAGGTAAATTTCTGCCGTGTCACCTTCTGTGAAAATCAATGCCGGAGCAGGAATGGATCCATTTATGGCATAGGCATGTCTACTTTTTCCCGTAAAATTTACTGTAGTGTCTGTAACGTATAAATGGTAAACTACCGTTTTTCCCGGGAGCATATTTACCTTGCTTCCAATAATTTCATTAGCAATGTGTTCATCTTTTGTAGTGTCCTCCAACTTCCTGCCTTTCAAGTGCACATTCATGTCAATCTGCCTTGTCTCTTCTTGTTTAGAAGGCTGTTGTGCTTGCTGTTCTGGCTTATCAGCCGGATTTTGTTCCGTGTTCTTTACAGCATTAACCCTGATTGTTTTCTTAATTAACGTCATCCCACATTTTGGACAATTACCGGGCTTGTCCATCTTTATCTCCGGATGCATAACACAGGTATAAATGACCTTTGTTTGCGCAAATGCAAATGTATGCATTACTTTAAGCATCATTATTATCAAGATCTTTTTCATTGTTATCTTTTTCTTTTATACTACCCAAAATTATCTGTTTTTCAATTCTTTTAATCTAACCTTTCACCTTCGCAATGTCTGCCTGTTGTGCTTTACCGAATTTTTCATCAAATCAGGCATGTTGTTGCAGAGCATGTCAAAATGCTGCGGCTGCTGAGAAAACTTGTTTGTATTGCTACGAATGTGTTCTCCGTACTCTTTTATTATTCTTCTAATTCATTGAATAACTTTTATTGACCGGCGCTCGTGGATGCCGAATTAATCTTAGAAATTACTTCCGGGAAAGGGGGACCGGACTCTTGCAGCATCCTTTCCATTATCGTCAGCCAGTGCATTCTTCAATTGAAGGTTGCTTGTCACAGCCGCTGTAGTTAATGCTGTTTTTGCCTCTGCTATAGATGCTTTTGTATTAGTGTAGCAGTATCATTCTTCTTTGCGGCTTGTTTTGATTGACCGCTGCTACAAACAGGCAAGGCGAGGCCATAGCGAAGCCGGGAATTAATGTTTTCATCAAATATGTGCATGTAAGTAGTAAAATATAAAGGAGTTACTGTATTGTTTCAGTAACCTCTCCGCATGTGAGCATTGAACTGCCGTAATAAGGATTTTTAATAGCCTTTTCACTGCTTAACCAATATGCCTTTTTCATTGGGCAATAAGCATAATAAACCGGCTTATCTGTAAGCTTTACTGCCCTTGCAACGACAGCCAAATTAGAAGAAAAATTAGCAAAGTATTCCCTTTGCTTTTTAATGTCTTTGGTTCCGGAGATCTTTCCTGCATCTTTGATTAAGATATTGATATTGCCTTCAGAAATTATTTTATAATCTATCGCATTGGCAACCTTTACAAAGGCTTCGGCTTTGGACGCGGTAGTGCTTGCGTTACCAGCCACCAAAGCATCTTTGATGTCATAGTAAAGGGATAGTATTTGTGATATTTGAGTTTGACTTGTTGTATCCTGGGCTATACTTTTTTGAGTGGATATTATTGCAAGAATTGCAACTATTGAAATTAATTTTTTCATTTTGATTGGTTTAGTGTAATAAGAAATAATTACAGGCATAGGATTACCATGCCGATAGAAAATAACATTAAATCATATCTGGAATAACTGAATAGCTATGCGAATGTCTGAAATTGGGGGATGATAACTTCGTACCAAGGGTTTTATATCCCTGACAATATCGATATTTACTAACAGGTGATCGCCGGCTTTAACGGCCGCTACCGGCATTTCCATCTGGTATCCGCCGTCATGAATGACCTTAACGATTTTAGACTGCATGCCCATTATTTTTCTGATGGCGGATGAGGTATTGTCTTTGGCTTTCGCTTCCAGCAGTTTTCCTAATAAAATAAAAGAAATTACAACTGCTGCCACCTCGAAATATACATGCGCGTGAAGTCCTTTCCCATGCCATTAGCCGGGGTTTACCATATTGAAAACACTGAATAAATATGCTACACCTGTACTTAATGCCGTGAGTGTATCCATATTCGCAGTATGATGCTTTGGTTGTTTCCATGCATTTACAAAAAATTGCCTGCCAAAAATTAAGTACGACCGGAGTAGCCAACACCACGGATCGCTTTAACCACATTGTGCAATACTTGCAGGTTACCATTGGTAGTTATGACAGCCAGGTTATTATTGAGTTCTACTTTATGCGATTGAATCCCCGTCACCTTGCCCAGTTCTTTATAAACTACCAAGGCGCAATGCCCGCTTTTTACGCCTTCCAAAGGAATGGTTATCGATGTCAATATTTCGGTTGCCATATCATTATTTTTAATAAGGCAAAGCTACATTCATAATGATCCGGGAATATTACACAATTATGGGCAAGATTTATAATATTTTAAGATTGCTTCAATTAGAATATAGATGCATGTACCTGTCGTTCATTCTCCCAAAGACAAATTATATCTTTCTCATTCAAAGCTTTTAAGACCGGCTGGCTTCCTTTGCCTAACGACTGCTTTTTTCCGAATGCATCCATTACTATTATTTCGCCATTCTCTGTCCAGGAATAGACATTTTTACCATTAATCACCTCAATGGTACAATTGCGTCCTTCCCCAATTTCCTTTTCCGATTTTCCTGCTGTGGCAGCGAATATTTTTCCTTTTCTTATCCACACGGTTTCGGGTGTATCATTACTAAGGGCCATTGCACCGCCATCCATGGGACAGCCGTTCAGTGCCCAACTTTCTGTCCCCAACTTTTGTGGCTGCGCAAATGTGTTACCGCTATCTGTTGATTTTGCCAGGTATAAATCACGGTTGCCATTTAACCAGTTGCGAAACATCACATACACAACGTTGCCTTTAACCAGTACCGACGGTTTGCAACATTCACAAACCGAACTATCCGGTGACGCATACACGAGTACATTTTTCAGCCATGTTTTCCCTCCGTCTGTTGTTCTGGCGCCATATATTTTATCGCGTTTACTGCCTCTCAGGTCCAGCCACGCAGCATATCCCAAAGTATTATCTGCGCTGAATCCCATCAACCCCTCTTTGGCAACGGAATCTTCATCATTGATTTTACCACCGGTTTTCCATTTTCCATTGTTGTCTTTAAGAAAGGAAAATATATTCCCCTCCCGTGTAGGAGCCGTAACTATTAAACCCATACCGGTTGCTGCAATTTGGGGCCCCCTCATGGCAAAAGTAAAAGCTCCAGGCAATATTGCAATTAGGGTTGGAGCGGAAAATGAATTTCCATAATCGGCAGAAGAGGTATACATAATACTGTCACCCAACCCATACACTATATGAAGTTGATTATCCTCTTCCCTCGCAAGGTTCGGCATCTGCCCCCCGGCAATTACAAAATCGGCTTTGTGCGCTACCTTCTTTTGAGCGCAACCTGCCAATATGCAAGCGCCTAAAACAATACATACTATTTTTTTCATGTTTATATTTTATCTAATGGTTTTCATTTGTTTTGACCCACTTGTTTAAAATGACCTGGTGTAAGACCAGTTACTTTTTTAAACTGGTTGGAAAGATGGGACACATTGCCGTAGCCTAATTTAAAGGCGATCACGCTCAGACTTAGCTGGTCATAAATTATGAGCGCTTTAACCTTTTCAATTTTTTGATTAATGATATATTTTTCAATCGTTATTTTCTCTACTTCTAAAAAGAGACTGCGAAGGTAAGGGTAATCTTTCCCACCGACCCAGCGGAACTCACCGGCCACTTTTATTATCATATGAAACCCCGAAATCATTTTTACACAGGTACTTAGAAAAACAGATCCGTTCAAATATGTTTTACTCATTGGGATAGATTTTTAAAAATTATTTCCATTTTACTGCCATTGCCCGGTGTAGATACAATATGAACAATGCCATCATATATTTCAGCTCTGTGTTTAATATTTTTTAGTCCAATACCTTTTCTTTTTGCAGAAGGGTCAAAGCCTTTGCCGTTATCACTTATTGTCAGAAGGAGATTGTGGTCGTTCTTTATTAATTCTAATTCAACCCTGGAAGCTTCTGCATGCTTTAAAATGTTACTCATCTGTTCCTGGATAATTCTGTAAATGACCAGTTTAAATCCGGCATCATATGCTTCTTCATGGTATGTGGAATGGTTGAAAGTAAACTCTATATCTTTTAAAATAGTAATATTACCTATCAATTCCTCTATTGAATCAATCAGCCCTAAAGTTTTGTCCTGGTTCGGTCCAACCAGGGCGTGTGATAATTTCCTTATCTCTTCAATTGCAGTAGCTATGTATTCCTGGCTTTTTAAAATAAAAGGTACATAATCAGTTGCCGAAAGACAATGCGTAAGATATACGCTGGACGCTGCCAGTAGCTGGTTTACATTATCATGTAATTCTTCACCTATCTCAGCTCTTTCTTTTTCCTGGGCGCTTACCACCGCTTTCGTAATTTGTTTTTGTTTGTTCAGTTGTTCTTCCACCAATTTCAGCTGTAGTATTTTTTTCTCAGTAATATCTGAAACCATTGCCAGCGCACCTTTATAGTTTCCATCCTCATCAAAAATTGGATTGGCAGAAATATTAACCCAGATATGCCTTCCGCTTTTCGCGGTAAAGTGCACATCAATATTCTCCGCTAAACCTATTTTTCTCCTTTCGATTGATTTTGATATCTCTTCCTTCCAGGCATCATCCAGGAAATAATAAATGTCTTTACCCAGCATTTCTTCCTGTGAATATTCACAGATTGCACACATTTGTTTGTTCACAAATGTTGTTCTGTTGTCTTCATCGATCAGCCATATACCTTCCTGCGCGGTTCCTACAATCTGGCGGTAACGCGCTTCGCTGTGTCTAAGATTTTCTTCAGTTTCTTTACGTTCTGAAATATCCTGTACTAATGACATGATAGTGATTACTTTCCCGTGTTCATCTTTTAATACAGAATTAAACCAATCGCACCAGATTACTCTTCCATCCTTCCTGTAATTCCGAAGCTGTATATTGTTTCTTTCAACTATTCCTTTTAGCAATTGCCTGGCCACTTTAAATACCCAGGGCCGGTCTTCTTCATAAACCGGGGTAACGCCGGTTCTTTCGTTTTCAATAAATTCCTGCAGGTTCCATCCAAAAATATCTTCTGCTCTTTTCGATAATGACCTGATATGATATTTGCGGTCCCATTCAATAAAACCAAGTGGTGTATTTTCTATATGAAACAACAACTTTTCATAGGCAGATTTAAAAAGACCGGCTTGCTTCAATGCTAAATGTGACAGGTCATCTTTAATATTTTTTTGCTTTGAAATATCCCTCGTAACTTTTGCATAACCTGTTAGTTGGTGCTGTTTATCATAAATAGCAGTAAAAATAACATCAGCCCAAAATACAGTTCCGTCTTTTCTTACCCGCCAACCTTCATCCTCAAATGATCCTTGCTCTTGCGCCATTTGCAGGGTTTGAGCAATCACTCCTTTTTCAATATCCTTTTTTGTATAAAAAACTGAAATATGTTTTCCAATTATCTCATTTGCATCATAACCTTTAATATATTTTGCTCCCTCATTCCATGTTTTTATCACTCCTCCAGGATCGATCATAAATATTGCATATTCCTTTACGCAATTTACTAAAATGCGAAACTCCTCATCCCCGTGCAAAGCAATACGGGGGCCAGGCGAATCGAAATTATTGGTAGCATCCATAAGGAATTGGTAATTTTAAATATACAAAGGTAATATTTTTCTTACAAGAGAATTTTTTGATCTGACTTTTACATACGAAAAGGTAGAAAACTATTCATTCTTTTCCAATTTTCGCAATTGTCCCGAGATATGGTTGAAAAAGACACCCTTTAAAAAGATTGAGGAGATCTACAGGGATATAATAGAATAATATTATCAAAATCAATTTCATAAAATATCATCCCTTATTAATGTTCTTTACATTACATTATCCCGTGAGTATATTCCACAAACGGTAAGAGAATGGCAGGACTTAAATTATTTAACCTGGCTAAAAAAACTGGAAAATCTTATAGATAAAAATTTCAGCATCATTAAATCTCCGAAAGAATATAGGCAGATGATATATATGAGCGAAAAGCACTTAAACAGGATCTGTAAAACCTGTTTAAATAAGACCATGGCCGAAGTTATTACTGACTGGATAATCCTGGAAGCGAAAAGAATGCTGATATATCCCAAAATAATATTTCAGAGATTGTCGAAGAATTGGGCTTCAAAGACAATTCATATTTCTCCCGCTTATTTAAAAAGAAGACCGGTAAAACCCCACTAGAATTTATGAATATATTCTGACGGTAAAACCTTTGTTTATTGGAAAATGAGATTGAAAATTATCGTTGTTTTAAATATGGATCTCATAAAAGCAGATCTGTATTATTAATATAGTTAATAAGGGAAGCTGTATTTTTTAATTTCAGTTTTTTAAGAATATTGCGGCGGTGAACTTCTACAGTTCGCGCGGAAATGTGCAGATTAGCCGCCAATTGTTTCGAAGAATAACCTTGCTTGATAAATTGGGCGATCTCAATTTCCCTTAACGATAGATCCTCTGCATCATGGAACCCGGTGCCATCACCAAACATTTTATCAGATATGATATCTTTTATTTCGGAGCAAACGTATTTTTTGCCATTCATTACTTCGTAAATAGCTTTAAGCATTTCCTGGCTGGATGAATTTTTGGTTACATAACCCTTAGCTCCCAATTGTAACATTTTTTTTGCATAAGCAGGGTTCCTGTGCGATGATATCGCTATGATTTTTGTGCCGGGCGTAAATTTGCGTATCAGGGGAACTGCGTCCAACCCTGAAGCCGGAGGTAAATTAATATCCAATAATACAATATCCGGTCTTTTGTTTTTGATAAGTTCTATAGCTTCATTAAACTCACCACTTTCGCCTACCACATCTATTTCCTGGTTACCTGCAAATATCACTGCCCACATTTCCCTTAATAATTTGTGGTCGTCTACAATTACCAGCGTAATTTTTTTCATCGGATTCAATATTGGCCTTTAAACCAGGTAAATTTTCAAATGTAAGCTACGTATTAATACGTAATTATTAAATTCAGATTCACTGATAACGGAAAACCCTGTAAACCTACCCTACCTTTGTTACCTCACAATTATTGCAAATTAAAAAATACTTAAAATGAAAACAAAATGTTTACAATCGTGGGTTCAACGCGATAGTAAGCACCGGATCAAATACTTCTGACAGCTTTTTGTAGTATGAAATTTATCTAATGATCCAAACCCTATGAAAAAAAAATTGCTACATCTAGTGGGAGCCTTTACTTTATTATCTTTCCCCACTATAAATTTTGCACAGGCTCCTAATTTGGGCACTGCCGCCAATTTTGTGCTCTTTTCGACTACAGGGGCTATAGGTAATACCGGAATTTCGCATATTACAGGTAATGTGGGAACGAACAGCGGCGCTATATCTGCTTTTAGTAATGTGGATGGTGTGATGCATAGCCCTGATGGTGTAACTTCCATATGCGCAACTGATTTGCAAACCGCTTATACCCAACTGAATACTGCGACGCCGACCTCAAGTCACGCAGTTCTTTTGGGTAGCGGGGAAACACTTTATGCGGGTGTTTATTCTATTCCAGGAGCTACGGCGGTAAACAATAGCCTTACTTTAGATGGAGAGGGGAATGAAAATGCTGTATTTATTTTTCAAATCCAGGGCGCATTTTCATCCGGTACTTTTGCTCAAATCAATTTAATTAATTGCGCAAAGGCAGGTAATGTATTCTGGAAAGTAGAAGGAGCGGTAAGTTTAGCAGCGGGTACCACCATGAGGGGAAATATCGTTGCGAACAATGCAGCAATAAGCCTGGGTGCAGGTGTTACCCTTGAAGGAAGGGCGCTTTCAACTACAGGCGCAATAGCTGTTTTTGGGGTGCTTGCTTATACACCTGTTGGTTTTGGAAGTACTTTACTGACCGGACCTTCTGCTCCTGTCATGGCCTCTGCGGCATGCTATGCATTATTTTCAGCTAACGGCGTGGTTTCAAATACAGGGATCACGTCTGTTATGGGGGATATTGGAACGAATTTCACTTCAACTACCGGCTATGACCCTTTGTTTGTAAACGGTACTGTACACGCAGGACCGGATGTCTCTACGGCAGTCTGTGCTGCGGATTTAAATAATGCCTATTCTTATCTAAATACACTGCCCTATGATATTCAATTATTATATCCTGCAGCCTTTGGAAATAGCCTCGTTCTTACCCCCCACAGTTATCTTATGAATGGCGCAGTAACATTTACAGATACCATTTTCCTGAATGCTGAAGGTAATGCCAATGCGGTATTCGTTATCAATGCCAATGGTCCGCTTTCAACAAGTATAAATTCAAAAGTTATCTTTATGAATGGAGCACAGGCAAGAAATGTATTTTGGATAATTGAAGGCGCTGTGACAATAAATGACAATTCGGATTTTAAAGGAACAATTGTTTGTAATAATGGCGCAATTATTTTAAACACGGGAGCTACTCTTGAAGGCAGGGCATTTACAACCACCGGGGCTTTAACTACTACCTCCGTAATTATTACTTCTGTTGCGGCTGCAACGATTTCTTATCCAGGCTCACCTTATTGTTCAAATGGTGGAACCGCGCCTGTAACTTTATCAGGGGCTTCAGGAGGAAATTATTCTTCAACAACAGGGATAGTTATTGATCCTTCTTCAGGAACAGTTGATCTTTCCTTAAGCGAACCGGGAATATATACGGTCACTTATTTAGTTGCGGCAGCAGATGCGTGTTCAGCCTCTTCAACAACTGCAATTGTCACTATTATTTCATCACCATCGGCGACGATGTCATATTCAGGAAGCCCTTTTTGTTCCAACACAGGAATTGCCATGGTAACATTTACAGGTACAACCGGAGGAATTTTTTCTTCATCGCCCATCGGTGTTTCAATAAATCCGGTTACCGGAACAATTGATTTATCTGCAAGCACACCGGGAAGGTTTACCACTACCTATACGATTTCAAGATGTTTGGCAGGATGCGGGGTTACAAATTATGCAATTAATAACGTAATTCTTATAAATCCAAATACATGGACAGGTGGCGTAAGTTCAGATTGGAACATACCAGGAAACTGGGCAGCAAATGTATTACCTTTAAGTACCTGTGCGGATGTAACTATTCTGTCAGGGGTTCCTTATCAACCCATGCTTGATTCCGGGACTTTTGCAATTCAGAATTTATTCATTAATCCGGGAGCTAATTTAATTGTGCGCAATGCTATTCTACAGATTTCAGGTAGTATAAATAACTCAGGAACATTTAATGTATCTGAGGGAACGATAGATATGAATGGAGCATTTGCGCAAACCATACCAGCTGGTACCTTTTCTACAAATAAAATTCAAAATTTAATCATTAGCAACAATGTTACACTCGGGGGTGAAGATAGTTTAACAGGAGTACTTTCTTTTGGCGGTAGTAATAAAGATTTTGCGACAAATGGATTTCTAACTTTAAAATCAACATCTAAAAATACTGCAAGTGTTGCAGATATTACCAATGCAGGTTCTTCTTCAGGCAATACTATATCAGGCAATGTGAAAGTTGAAAGATATATCCCTGCCCATCGTGCATGGAGGTTACTAACAACACCAACTAGTGTAATTGGAGGTCAAACAATCAATGCCGCATATCAGGAAGGAGCAGACCCAAATAATCTTAACGACCCTGATGCAGGGAGTAACCCTTGCCCTGGTTACGGAACTCATGTAACAGGAGGCCTTGCAACTAATGGTTTTGACCAGGGTGTTAATTCTAATCCGGGCATAAAAAGATATGCGAACGGTGCGTGGGTAGCTTTTCCAAATACAAATGCGACTTTGATCAGCAGTGAGGCTGGTTATATGTTATTTGTGCGGGGCGACAGAAGCATTGATTTAAGCCAGGGAATTTATGCCGCACCTACTAATACAGTATTGCGTTCGTCGGGCAGGTTAAATACCGGCGATCAGGCTTTTGCGGCAATCACTCCGGGCTTTACATTAATGAGAAATCCGTATGCCTCAAGAATTATTTTTCATAATATCAGCAGAGGTACGGTGCCTGATATTTATTATCTATGGGATCCCAATTTAACAGGAACTAATGGGGTTGGAGGATATATTACATTTACTTACAATGGTGGCAGTTATATTGCATCACCCATGCCGGTAAGTTCTTTTGATTTAACTGGGGGAATAGAATCAGGTTCGGCTTTTTTTATAAACAATGCAGCCGCAGATACAATTACTATAAAAGAGTCAGATAAAGCTTCCGGAAGTGCCAATGTGTTTCGTCCAATGAGCGCACCTGAACAGTTGAGAACTAACTTATATAGTTACAATGCTGACGGAACCAAATCTTTACAGGATGGTACACTGTTTTTATATAGTAATAGCTATTCAAATGCTGTTGATCTATCTGATGCCAGGAAAATGACCAACATCTCAGAAAACCTGGGCATAAAAAATGGGACCTTCATATTATCTATTGAAAAAAGACAATCAATAACATCCAAAGATACTTTGTTGTTTAATATGACCACGCTGAAGGTAAAATCTTACCAGTTTGAGTTTATTGCAGAAAATCTTAATAACCTGGGCCTGGCAGGTTTTTTAGAAGATTCCTATTTTAATACCAGTACAGCAATTGATCTTAATGGAACCACTACCTTCAATTTTACTGTAGTAAATATCCCGGGCTCATGGAATCCCAGCCGTTTCCGGATTGTGTTCCGGCGTTTTGAAACATTGCCAATAATTTTCAATTCAATTAGGGCATTTCAACAGAACCACAATATTGAAGTACAATGGAAAGTAGAAAATGAAACAGGTATAAAACAATATGCTGTTGAAAGATCAGGCGATGGATTTCTCTTTACTCAATCAACTATAGTATTAACTACTTACAATAGCGATGGAAAATACAAATGGTTGGATGAAAATGCCCTGGAGGGAAATAATTTGTACAGGATAAGAATTTTGGGAGTTAATGGAGACGTGCACTACAGTTCGGTAGTAAAAGTATATATAGGTAAAGGCGGGGACCAGATCGTATTAAATTCAACTGTAATCACAAATGAAACTATTAACTTTCAAATCAACAATATGCAAAAAGGCAGGTATGGAGTCAGGCTTCTCAATAACTTAGGTCAGGTAATGTATGTAAAACAGATTGACCATGCTCCAGGAAACAATACTGTAAGGATTGAATTAAAAATAAAGCCGGCAAAAGGAACGTACATTCTTGAGTTTACTAAACCGGATAACAAAAAAATAACAAAGAAAGTATTCGCAGACTAAATAATATAAATAGCATTAGACCAGGGATTAAAGCAGGCTGATTTCGTAGAAATTAAAAGCCAAAAGATAACCGATAAAATTGTTTTGTTTTCCAAAGATATTGAGCCAGGTATTGATATGCTGAAGCGAGGTGGCCAGGCGCCCGGCTTATACAAGCGCTTTCAAATAAACCGGGCGGAGGGAATGGAATTATATATGGTGAAAACACAAGTGGAATCTATCGGGAGAAAATCAGCCTCACCAGTGAAGTAAATAAAGTACAGAATTTAAAATTGAACCTGCGACTAAACAATTTTAATCGTGAAATCCTAACTAATGAAAAAAACAACCCTTGAAATCATCATTGAAATACTTGAACGGAACAATTTTGTTAAGGGCTCTAATGGTGATTATAGCCTCCCCGGTTATAGGCTTACATTCTCGGGGAAGTATTTATTAACTTATAGTTCAGTAGAAATTTTTAAATCCGAGTGGCCGTTCGCATAAAACTAACCAATAAAAAGATATCTGCTGCTTTTTGGAAGGTATATTAATTATTTTGCTTAAAAACAGAATAAAATTAACGTGTTGTGCTATTAAAAAAAGGTTTTGTTAGATGAAGGAATTGCCGGCTTTCGAAAATCTCAAACCTATGTGTCCTAAACTGATTCCCTGATGTAAGAATAAGGAATCGGATGCTGTACAAAAACATGGAAGACTTTTCAAAGTAGTCACACACAGCTGCAAAGATCTGACGAACTGCCTGATGACTAGAGGTAAACGAAGGAAAAGCTTTGAACACACGCAGACTGCTGTCGGGGCTGAGCTAACCCGTCTTTTGATTGGGAGTGTATTTAGAAAAAAATCAAGGTTGTTTGTATTATGTCAAACATACAATGTCGTATAAATTTCAAGTCAATAAGGCAGGGAGATCGGGGTTCATTTAGGGCATATTTGACCATTTTGCCCCGTTTTGGCCTGTTTTGGCCTGATTGGAAGGTATTTTTTCAGGTAGTCGTTTTACTCTGGGTTTGGTCAGCGTTTGTTCTGCTTTTACTCTGCTTTTACTCTGCTTTTACTCTGCTTTTACTCTGCTTTTACTCTGGTATTGGAAATTGGCTGGAAATGTCATAGCGGCCGTTATTTAAAATAGCCCTTATTTGGTAGAAGCTTTACCCGGTTTTGAGTTGTGACCTATGCCAGATAATAACCAGGTATAGCGCTGTATATATCTGGTGTCATGTCACACCTGAATTAACGGGTAAAGTTTTAGTAATTTTATCCTGGCATTTGGCACCCACTATTACTGTGGGAAATTCACTGCCGTTCGAGTTTGAAAGGGTTCAAGCCAATAGCAATGATAAAAGAGATGGCTTAGGCTGCTTTCGGATTCCGGTACAACTAAGGGCTACCCAAAGGGCAATACCTCATCAGGGAGTCAACACACTTGAAACGGAGGTTTTTCCACATTATCAGGTAATTAGATGACATTAATTTTATTTTTAGAGATTTCCCAGACCGGATCTGGCCGGAGCCCTGCTTGCGAGGCTTTTTTATTGAATTAACCAATATTAAAATTCGTCGGGCATATTAAATTAAATCATTAGTTTAGAGAATTGGATTGCTTGACGCATCGCTTCTATTTTAAAAGCGAATAATTAGCATTTTGATAACCAGCTTGTTGTATTGAGGTGAGGTGCAACTTATACGTAAATTCAATCGTTTACCTGCAAGCCTGACATAACATCACACCGACTTAAATTAATTTATCTCAAGACCAATTCTAATTCAGAAAGCCACATGAGTTTTTCTAATAAAGCATTAATCCCAATTATTACTGCTTCGTCTGTTGGAACAATTATAGAATGGCATGATTGGGTGCATCCCAAATTGTCGCGCCAACAGGTGGTTTGTGGCGACACAAACCACGGCCCAGCCTCGGTCGGTGTCCCCACCGACCGAAATCAGAAACGACAATTTGGGATGCACCCGTATGATTTCTATATTTTTGGAAGTCTTGCTGCCATTATTGCAACAAAATTTTTTCCGCAGGGAGATCCCGTTGCTGCTTTTCTCGCCACTTTAGCTACTTATGCGGCTGGCTTTCTCGTGCGTCCTTTTGGAGCATTATTCTTCGGACGTTTGGGCGATTTAATTGGACGCAAGTACACGTTTATGGTGACCCTGCTGCTGATGGGCGGTTCTACTTTTGCAATCGGACTTATACCCGGTTACAAAACTATCGGCTTTTTGGCACCAGTAATTGTTCTTTTTCTAAGGCTATTGCAGGGTTTAGCCATAGGCGGTGAATATGGAGGTGCCGCCACTTTTGTTGCTG
>JBDTWP010000026.1:0-32186 GCA_040006615.1 Ferruginibacter sp. | reverse complement strand
CAGTAAACAGTAAACAGTAAACAGTAAACAGTAAACAGTAAACAGTAAACAGTAATCTGTAAACAGTAAACTGTAAACAGTAAACAGTAAACAGTAAACAGAAAACAATTGAACGTCCTTTTGAAAACAACGGGTATAGAAAAATGATAAAAGACATCGCAGTAATTTTTGGAGACGGCATTGGGCCTGAGGTAACGCTACAGTCGGTAAAAGTATTGGACACCGTTGCAGAAAAGTTTGGGCATAGATTTAATTACAGCTATTGCCTGATGGGGGCGATTGCCATAGATCAAACGGGTAATCCTTTACCGGATGAAACCATCGATGTGTGCTTAAAAAGCAATGCTGTTTTGTTTGGCGCCATTGGTCATCCTAAATACGATAATGATCCTTCGGCGAAAGTGAGGCCCGAACAAGGGCTGCTCAAACTGAGAAAATCATTGCAATTATTTGCTAATATTCGTCCTGTTACCGCATATAGTTCTTTGCATCATTTATCGCCCTTAAAAAGCAAACTGCTGGAGCAGGTGGATTTTATCATCTACCGTGAATTGACCGGGGGTATTTATTTTGGTGAAAAGAAATCAAATGAAGATCAGACATGGGCATATGATGGTTGTATTTATACCAGGGAAGAAGTAGAGCGCATTGCCCACCTTGCATTTCAGGCTGCACAACAACGTAAAAAGAAATTGACCCTTGTAGATAAAGCAAATGTATTGGAAACATCCAGGCTTTGGAGAAAAGTGGTACAGGAAATGGCGCCACAATATGCTGACGTGCAGCTTAATTTTTTATTTGTGGATAATGCTGCAATGCAGATCATTCTAAATCCAAAACAGTTTGATGTAATATTAACGGAGAATTTGTTTGGAGACATACTTAGTGATGAGGCAAGTGTTATCAGCGGTTCATTGGGATTATTGCCATCGGCTTCAGTTGGTAACTCCAACGCATTGTTTGAGCCCATCCACGGAGCTTATACGCAAGCCGCGGGAAAAGACATTGCAAACCCATTGGGTTCAATATTATCAACAGCGATGATGTTGGATTATTTTAATTTAAAGGAAGAAGCTACCCTTGTAAGGGAGGGTGTAGCATGGACGATCAATCACTTATTTGTTACAAAAGACATTGATCCGATCAATTTTTATTTTACTTCTACGGTAGGGGAATTAATATGTGATTTTGTAAGCGGAAGGATCTCCGGAGATATAAACCAGGAAAATATAGAGTTGAGGAAGTCAACGATAATCTAGTTTATTGTTTTGGGTTTTCGGTTTACAGTTTACAGTTTACAGTTTACTGTTTACTGTCTACTGTTTACTGTCTACTGTTTGGGGTTTGAAGATCACCGCATCTAATTAACACAGCAAAGGGTGAGGAAAAAAGAATGCTATAATTTTCAGAACGCTCCCAACAGAAAACTCTAAACCCAAAACCCTAAACAGAAAACCCAAAACCCTAAACAGAAAACCCAAAACCGAAAACTGTAAACCGAAAACGAAAAAAAAATGGCCGGATATTATAACGAAAACACAATTCTCTATTTAGACGGAGATTATGTAAGAGCAGCGGATGCTAAAATGGATCTGTACAGCCAGTCATTGCATTATGGCTATAGTGTTTTTGAAGGCATTCGATCTTATAAAACTGCTAATGGCGACACGAAGATTTTTAAAGCCATTGCTCATTTTGAGCGTTTGAAAAATTCTGCATTGGCCATTAATCTTCCCTGGCATTGGACAGTTGAAGAATTGATAGATGCCACATATGAAATATTGGAAAAAAACAATCTGCAGGATGCTTATATCCGTCCTGTTATATTTGCTCCTGCGAATATGAGTTTTGCTCAAAATACCGCATCTCATATTACTATCCAGACCTGGGAAATGCAACCATTTTTGGGCGAAAAATTACTTAGGGTAATGACTTCTTCCTTCCAAAGGCCCAATCCCAAAGGGTTTATGATCCAGGCAAAAGCAGCCGGTCATTACGTGAATTCTATTCTTGCAAGCCAGGAAGCGAAAGCAAAGGGATATGATGAAGCATTGCTGATGGATATGAATGGCTATGTAGCCGAAGGGCCGGGAGCAAATGTATTTTATGAAAAGGACGGGTATTTATTTACCCCGGCCACAGGGCATATATTACCAGGGATAACCCGGGAAACCGTATTTGAAATATGTAAAGAACTGGATATACCGGTTGAAGAAAAGCTGATCACCAGGGAGGAATTGGGCAATGGAGATGCCGCTTTTTTTTGTGGAACTGCAGCTGAAATTATAGGATGGGAAAGTTTTGATGATATTCTTTTCGAAAAGAAGTGGAATAACAGTTTGGGAAAACTGATTCAGGAGGCGTATAAGGATAAGGTGATAGAAAAAAGGCCTCCCTCAACCCCTTCAAAGGAGGAGCTTAGAAATACCTTTCAAATTCAGGAGTTACAATGATGATTAAATGATTTTTAAAAAATGACAGATTTTAATGATGAATGCAAATCAAAATAAGGACAAGGTTTCTGCCTCCCCTTTAGGGGATGGGGGCGAATTAAACAAATATAGTAAAACGATCACTCAGGATACCACTCAACCTGCTGCACAGGCCATGTTTTACGGCATTGGATTAACAGATGCGGATCTGGCCAAACCCCAGGTAGGCATTGTGAGTATGGGATATGATGGCAACACCTGTAATATGCACCTTAATGACCTTGCAAAATTAGTAAAACAGGGTGTATGGGATAATGAAATGGTCGGCCTGATCTTTAACACAATTGGAGTAAGTGATGGAATGAGCAACGGAACCCCGGGTATGCGCTATTCCCTGGTAAGCCGCGATATCATTGCCGATTCTATTGAAACAGTTTGCGGTGCTCAATATTATGATGCGTTGATTGCCATACCGGGTTGTGATAAGAATATGCCCGGTTCCATAATTGCGATGGGCAGGCTGGACCGTCCTTCCATTATGGTATATGGAGGCACTATTGCACCCGGCCATTATAAAGGTCAGGATCTCAATATCGTGTCGGCATTTGAAGCGCTCGGACAAAAGATAGCAGGTAATTTAAATGAAGCAGATTTTAAAGGTATTGTGATGAACAGTTGCCCGGGGGCTGGTGCTTGTGGAGGAATGTACACCGCCAACACGATGAGCAGCGCAATCGAAGCATTGGGTATGAGTCTTCCGTATTCTTCCAGCAATCCTGCTTTGAGTGATGCCAAAAAGGAAGAATGTTTAAATGCAGGCAAGGCAATCCGCTATCTGATGGAAAAGGATATAAAGCCATCAGATATTATGACCCGGAAGGCATTTGAAAATGCGGTTACGATCATCATGGCCCTGGGTGGCAGCACCAATGCCGTATTGCATATGATAGCGATGGCTAAGAGTGTGGACGTGGTATTTACCCAGGATGATTTTCAAGTGATCAGTGATAAGGTTCCTGTATTGGCAGATCTAAAGCCAAGCGGCAAATATTTAATGGAGGACCTTCATAACATCGGTGGAGTGCCCGCATTGATGAAGTATCTGTTAAATCAAGGTTTCCTGCACGGCGATTGCCTGACAGTAACAGGTAAAACTGTGGCAGAGAATATGGCAGGAGTTCCGGGGTTGGATTTTGATACACAAAAGATTATTTTTCCTGTGTCGCATCCGATAAAGGCAACAGGACACCTGCAAATTCTGTACGGTAATTTGGCGGAAAAGGGAAGTGTAGCGAAAATTTCCGGAAAAGAAGGAGAATTATTTGAAGGCCCTGCCAGGGTGTTTGACGGCGAATTTGAGTTGATCAATGGTATCAATAGCGGAAAGATACAACCAGGTGATGTTGTGGTGATAACACATGTAGGCCCGAGGGGTGCACCGGGTATGCCCGAAATGCTCAAACCAACTTCGGCGATAATTGGGGCAGGCCTGGGTAAGACTGTTGCCTTAATCACTGATGGCAGATTTAGCGGAGGTACGCACGGTTTTGTCGTAGGGCATATTACGCCCGAAGCATTCGACGGAGGTTTGATCGGTTTGGTATCAGATAATGATATTATTGAGATCAATGTGGCCACAAAATCTATCACGTTAAAAATTTCCGAAGAAGAAATAGCTCATCGTAAAGCGAACTGGAAGCAACCTCCATTAAAAGCAACCAAAGGGATTTTATTTAAGTACGCAAAGTATGTGAAAGACGCAAGTGAGGGTTGCGTAACGGATGAATAAAACATCAGTGCATACTTCTTTAAGGATTTGAGCAGGTGGAATATAAAACATTCAATACAATTTATAAAAACCAGGTAAAATGGAAATATTAGAACTCATTGATAAAAAAATGGAACTTGAAAATTCGGAGAAATCCTCCAAATCTCCGCTCCAGAGCACGGTGGCGGTGGAAATTTCCGGGTCGCAGGCAGTCCTTGACGCTTTCGTGGCTGAAGGGGTGGATACCATTTTCGGTTATCCGGGAGGCGCTATAATGCCAATCTATGATGCATTATATGATTATCACGATAGGATAAAACATATTTTGGTTCGGCACGAACAGGGAGGTATTCACGCAGCACAGGGGTATGCAAGAAGCTCAGGTAAAGTGGGGGTGGTGTTTGCAACCAGTGGACCGGGTGCAACCAACCTCGTTACCGGCCTTGCGGATGCAATGATCGATAGCACACCATTGGTTTGTATTACAGGCCAGGTATATGCTCATCTGTTGGGAACAGACGCTTTCCAGGAAGTGGACGTGATCAATATTACCTCTCCGATAACCAAGTGGAACTACCAGGTTACCGATGCGTCAGAAATTCCATCCGTTTTGGCAAAAGCATTTCATATAGCAGGCAGTGGCAGACCTGGCCCAGTTTTGATTGACATTACCAAGAATGCCCAGTTGCAAAAATTCGATTATCACGGATATACTAAATGCACATTTATTCGAAGCTATCGGCCAAAACCAATCGTACGCAAAGCGCATATTGAAAAGGCTGCCCGGTTGATCAATGAAGCAAAAAAGCCATTTGTGATATTTGGCCAGGGAATAATATTAGGCAAGGCGGAAAATGAATTCAAAGCTTTTATAGAAAAAGGCGGCTTACCGGCTGCCTGTACGATCCTGGGATTAAGTGCTTTACCAACCGATCATCCGCAAAATGTTGGGATGTTAGGTATGCATGGCAATTATGGACCCAATGTATTAACCAATGAATGTGATGTGTTGATAGCAGTGGGTATGCGTTTTGATGACCGGGTTACCGGGAGACTGGATAAATATGCGCGCCAGGCCAAAGTAATTCATCTCGATATTGACCCGGCAGAGATTGATAAAAATGTTAAAACCACCGCTCCTGTATGGGGAGATTGTAAAGAAACCCTGCCTATTTTGACACAATTGATAGAAGAAAAACAGCATTTGGAATGGTTAAAAAAATTCAAAGAGTATGCACAGGAGGAAATAGACGTAGTCATTAAGGACGAGCTGAATCCAACCAGCGATACTTTAACAATGGGTGAAATAATTAAAGTGCTGAACGAACTGACTAATGGAAACGCGATCATCGTTACCGATGTTGGCCAGCACCAGATGGTGGCCTGCAGGTATGCGAAGTTTAATGAAAGTAAGAGCAATATTACATCCGGCGGTGCCGGTACGATGGGATTTGCATTACCCGCAGCAATTGGTGCAAAATACGGCGCTCCACATCGTACCGTTGTTGCTATCATTGGGGACGGAGGTATGCAAATGACGATACAGGAATTAGGCACCGTAATGCAGACTGGAATCGATATAAAGATCCTGATTCTTAATAACCAGTTTTTAGGAATGGTACGGCAGTGGCAGCAGTTGTTTCATGACAAGCGCTATTCGTTTGTGGATATTGCCAGCCCGGATTATGTGATGGTTGCGAAGGGCTATCATATTGAAGGGCAAAGCATTTCAAAGAGGGATCAGGTAAAAGATGGATTAACTGCCATGCTTGATCATAGAGGCGCATATTTATTGGAGGTGATGGTTGGCAAGGAAAACAATGTATTTCCAATGGTTCCGCAAGGTTGTAGTGTCGCAGAAATAAGATTATCATAAAAACGTGCATTGTCAATGGTGAATAGTTAAAAATTCGCAATTGACCTTTCATCATTCACAAAATAACCAGTCAACTCAGGAATATTATGAAAAAGGAATTCACTATAACGGTTTATACGGAAAATCAAATTGGCTTGCTAAATCGTATCGCTATTATTTTTTCAAGAAGAAAAATCAATATAGATAGCATGAACACATCGCCCTCTGAAATTGAAGGCATCCATCGCTTTACGATTTTGATTGACGAAACAGAAGAAGTAGTGAGAAAGGTTTGCAGGCATATTGAAAAGCAGGTTGAGGTATTGAAAGTATACTATAACACCGAAGAAGAAATTGTTTGGCAGGAGATGGCGCTTTATAAAGTTTCTACCGACGAAATAGCTGAAAAGGTAAAAGTAGAAAGATTATTAAGGGAATGTGGTGCAAGAGCAATAGCTATTTCCAAAGACTTCACAGTTTTTGAAACTACAGGTCATCGGGAAGAAACAGATAAGCTGGTAAAAGCATTGGAACCATATGGCCTGATTGAATTTGTACGTAGCGCAAGGATTGCTATCATTAAGGAGAGCAGGGGATTTCATGAAAAGCTTAAAGAATTTGAGCAACAAGCACCGGGAGAAGAAGTAATTGAGAATGAATTTTTGAATCAACAGGAAGAGGTGTTTAGTATGTAGAAAAACGAAGACCACTATTTGCCAGGTAAAAGCCAAACTTTAATGCAGGAGATCTTCCACGGTATGCGTTATCAGGAACCACGGTGAGGCTGGAACGATATGGCCATGAAAACAAATGTTCGCTCCGGAATTTGAATTGCAATGAATTGAAAAAAAATAAGTAGTAATACTTTAACTCGTCGAAATAACAGGCTGTACGAGCAAGTAAATAACAGCAAACAGCAAACAAAAAACAGTAGAGAAAAAACAGTAAACAGGAAACAGAAAACACTAAACAGGAAACACTAAACACTAAACACTAAACAGTAAACAAAACATGTCAAATTATTTTAACACGTTGTCGCTTAGAGAAAAACTAAACCAATTGGGTGTATGTGAATTTATGGATAAAAGTGAATTTGCGGATGGCGTCAATGAACTGAAAGGAAAAAAGATCGTAATTGTCGGATGCGGCGCACAGGGCCTGAACCAGGGTTTGAACCTCCGGGATTCAGGGTTGAATATTGTATACGCCTTGCGCCGGGAAGCGATTGATTCAAAAAGGCAATCCTGGAAAAGTGCGACTGAAAATAATTTTACCGTTGGTACCTATGAAGAATTGATACCCACGGCCGACCTGGTGATCAATCTGACTCCGGACAAACAGCATTCCGCCGTAGTGAGTTCCATCATGCCGCTTATGAAAAATGGCTCCATATTATCCTATTCCCATGGCTTTAATATTGTGGAAGAGGGTATGCAGATTAGAAAAGACATTACTGTAATAATGGTAGCGCCTAAATGCCCGGGTTCGGAAGTAAGGGCAGAATACGTGAGAGGTTTTGGTGTGCCTACTTTAATCGCAGTTCACCCTGAGAATGATCCGGAAGGCAAGGGGATGAAGTTTGCCAAGGCCTATTGTGCTGGAACAGGCGGCCATAAGGCTGGCGTTTTGAAATCATCTTTTGTTGCCGAGGTGAAATCTGACCTGATGGGTGAGCAAACCATTCTTTGTGGTTTGTTGCAAACAGGCTCAATTCTTTGTTTTGATAAAATGGTGGAGAAAGGAATTGATAAAGGATATGCTTCCAAATTTGTTCAATATGGCTGGGAAGTAATTACGGAAGCTTTAAAGCAAGGTGGGATCACTGCTATGATGGACAGGCTTTCCAATCCTGCAAAAATTAAGGCTATTCAACTCTCTGAAGAATTGAAAGATATTATGCGGCCATTATTTCAAAAGCACCAGGATGATATCATGAGTGGCGAATTCTCCAAAATAATGATGGAAGATTGGGCAAATGACGATAAAAATTTATTGACCTGGCGTGCAGCTACTGGAGAAACTGCTTTTGAAAAAACCGCGGCCGGTGACATGAAAATTGCTGAACAGGAATTTTTTGATAACGGGTTGTTAATGGTGGCTTTTGTAAGAGCCGGTGTAGAACTGGCATTTGAAACAATGGTAGAAGCTGGTATTAAAGAAGAATCAGCCTATTATGAATCATTGCATGAAACTCCATTAATAGCAAATACCATTGCACGTAAAAAATTATTTGAAATGAACAGAGTAATTTCTGATACGGCAGAATATGGTTGCTACCTTTTTGATCATGCGTGTAAGCCATTGCTTGCCGATTTTATGAAAAAAGCAGGTACAGACATCATCGGCAAAAACTTTAATGCAGGAAAGGATTCCGGTGTAGATAATAAAACATTGATAGTAGTAAATGAAGTAATTCGCTTTCATCCGATAGAATTGATTGGTGCGGAATTAAGACAAGCCATGACAGAAATGAAAGCGATTGTAGGCCCCAACCCCTAAAGGAGAATTAAACAACGGCTTCTTTTTGGCCCAGGCCGTCTGTGGTGAGCCGGAGTCTGCGGAAAGTTTACTTTTTAACAAGCACTTTTAATGAATAGAACGCTACATTTAAATCCTTTTCAAAAAACTTTATTTGAGGATAGGGATAATAATTCAATAGCGGCATTAGACGATTACGCAGGTCTTATTAAAGGAAAAAATGTAGTGTGTATTATTGGAGGAGGTAATAATGATATCGATCGTATGCAGGAAATTAAAGAACGCTCCCTGCAATTCGAAGGGTTGAAACACTATTTTTTAATCAGGTTTGACCAAAGACCAGGTGCGTTAAAAGAGTTTGTAAATCATGTACTTGGGCCCAATGATGACATTACAAGGTTTGAATATATGCAAAAACATAATAAGGAAACAGGCCCTGCGTTGGTTGGTATTGAACTTAGGTCAAAATTAGATTATGAGGTACTACTGCAGAATTTAAACAAATTTCATATTAACTTTACGGAATTAAATAAGAATGATAATGTATTTGGCTACCTGGTATAACAGGCTGCTGATGCGATAATTTGCCTGTATGATTAAGATTGTCTGCCGGAATACCCGGTCGGCAGAAAATTTTGAATGTTCTGGGAAAATCTGTGGAAATTTTGTGTAATCAATGGCAAAAAAAAATAATTATGAAAAAAAATCCAGGCTTGTACGATCCTCAATTTGAGCATGATGCCTGTGGTATCGGTTTTGTTGCTAATATCAGAGGCAACAAATCGCATCAGCACATCTCGGATGCACTTACTATCTTAGAAAATATGGAGCACCGCGGTGCATGCGGATGTGAAACTAACACCGGCGATGGGGCTGGGATTTTGATCCAGATACCCCATGAATTCTTCTTTGATGAATGTGTAAAACTGGGAGTGCATTTACCCTCCTTTGGAAAATATGGTGTGGGGGTAATATTCTTTCCCAAAGAAATAAAGTTAAGAGAAGAATGCCGTGATATATTCAACAGGGCAGCAGAAAAGCTTGGACTTGAAATATTAACTTACCGGAGTATCCCGGTGAATACATTTGATATCGGGCCAACCGCATTATCAGTGGAACCGGTAATGGAACAGGTTTTTATCGCCTGCCCCGATCATATTACCAACCAACTGGATTTTGAAAGGAAATTATTCGTGCTTCGTAAATATGCCAGCCATACCATCGATAATACGGTAAGGAAAGACGCCATTGGTTTTTATATTGCATCTCTTTCTTTCAAAACAGTGGTCTATAAGGGTCAGTTAACCAGCAGGCAGGTTCGAAATTATTTCCCGGATTTAAATAATAAAAGAGTTGTATCCGCTTTTGGCCTGGTTCATTCCCGTTTTGCAACCAATACCTTCCCTTCCTGGAAACTGGCTCAGCCATTCAGATACATAGCTCATAATGGAGAAATCAATACATTACAGGGAAACCTTAACTGGCTGAAAGCAAGTGAAAAAGGGTTTGTTTCACCCTATTTCAGTAAAGTAGAAATGGAAATGTTGCTGCCGGTAGTTAACGGTTTACAATCAGATTCAGCCTGTTTGGATAATATGATCGAATTACTTACACTTACCGGAAGATCTTTACCACATGTAATGATGATGCTGATCCCGGAAGCCTGGGATGGGGATGATTTGATGGATCCGGTAAAAAGGGCGTTTTATGAATACCATGCTTCCATGATGGAACCTTGGGATGGCCCGGCTTCCATTTCATTTACAGATGGCAAAATAATCGGGGCCACCTTGGACAGAAATGGCCTCAGGCCTTCCCGCTATTGCGTTACTACAGATGACAGGGTGATTATGGCTTCTGAAACGGGGGCTTTACCTGTTGATCCTGCAATTATCAAAGAAAAAGGTAGATTACAACCAGGTAAAATGTTTGTAGTGGATATGGAACAAGGCAGGATCATTAGCGATGATGAATTGAAAAGTGCAATTTGTTCACAAAAGCCATATGGTGATTGGTTGAATAAATATAAAATAAGATTAGAAGAATTACCTGAGCCAAGGGTAATGTTTACTCATTTGGGAAGTGACCAGATATTTAAATATCAAAAAGCATTTGGTTATTCAACGGAAGACCTGGATGAAATTATCGCGCCAATGGCATTGGAAGGCAAGGAGCCGGTAGGGTCAATGGGTTCAGATGTTCCGCTGGCTGTATTAAGTGATGAACCGCAACATTTAACTTCTTATTTTAAGCAGTTATTCGCCCAGGTTACGAATCCTCCGATCGATCCTATCAGGGAAAGGCTGGTGATGTCGCTGACAACATTTGTGGGTAACAATGGGAACTTGCTGGAAGAGGATCCTTTAAGCTGTCATACCGTAGCATTAAAGCATCCTGTATTATCCAATTACGAACTGGAAAAGATCAGGAGCATTGATACGGGCGTTTTCCAGGCAAAGACTCTCCAGATGTATTACCGTGCTGATGGAAAGCCGGATTCGTTGAAAAAAGGATTAGACAGGTTGTGCCGATATGCAGTAGACGCGGCTGAAGACGGTTTCGAAGTACTGATATTAACTGACCGTTCTATAGATTCTGATCATGCGCCAATACCTTCCTTACTAGCTACAGCTGCTGTACATCATCATTTGATACGTAAAGGACTCCGGGGTTGTGTGGGCCTGGTAGTAGAGGCAGGTAATGTATGGGAGGTGCATCATTTCGCCTGTTTGATCGGATATGGTGCCACTGCCATCAATCCATACATGGCATTGTCCAGTATCCGTGATATGAAATTAAGTGGAAAATTACAGACAGAACTTGACGTCGACCAGTTGAAAAAGAATTATACCAAGGCGATAAATGATGGATTGCTGAAAGTGTTTTCAAAGATGGGGATATCAACTTTGCAATCGTACCAGGGTGCCCAGATATTTGAAATTGTCGGTTTAAACAGATCTGTTGTAGATAAATATTTCACCGGAACTATTTCCCGTATCGAGGGATTGGGGTTGGATGAAATAGCTAGAGAGAGCTTTGCAAAACATGCCTTCGCATTTCCCAAAAAACAGATACCGGTAGATCGTTTACCCGTTGGTGGTATTTACCAGTGGAAACGCAAGGGTGAATTCCATTTGTTTAATCCACAAACCATTCATCTTTTACAATATTCTACAAGGATGAACGATTTTGCCACTTTCAAAAAATATTCGAAGCTGGTGAATGAACAGGGTGAAAGGGCCTGCACTTTAAGAAGTCTTTTCCAGTTCAACAATCATCGTCCCCCTGTATCCATCGATGAAGTAGAACCTGCCGAAGGAATATGGAAACGATTTGCTACTGGCGCAATGAGTTTTGGTTCTATATCTCATGAAGCGCATAGTACGCTGGCCATTGCCATGAACCGGCTGGGTGGTAAAAGCAATACCGGTGAGGGTGGTGAAGATGAAATGCGTTTCGAAACACTGCCTAACGGTGATTCCATGCGGAGCGCTATCAAACAGGTTGCTTCGGCAAGGTTTGGTGTAACCAGTTATTATTTGACGCAGGCAGATGAATTACAGATAAAGATGGCACAAGGCGCCAAACCCGGGGAAGGTGGACAATTACCAGGTCACAAGGTAGATGACTGGATAGGAAGAGTCCGGCATGCTACACCAGGTGTGGGATTAATTTCACCACCGCCGCACCATGATATTTATTCGATAGAAGATCTGGCTCAGTTGATCTTTGATTTAAAAAATGCCAACAGGGAGGCAAGGATCAATGTGAAATTAGTTTCTAAGGCTGGAGTGGGAACAATTGCTGCTGGTGTTACCAAGGCCAAGGCTGATGTGGTATTAATTTCCGGTTTTGATGGTGGTACCGGCGCATCCCCCATGAGTTCAATCAAGCATGCCGGCCTGCCATGGGAATTGGGCCTGGCTGAAGCGCACCAGACATTAGTAAAAAATAAGTTAAGAAGCAGGGTGGTACTTCAAACTGATGGCCAGTTAAAGACAGGGAAAGATATTGCGATCGCTACATTGCTGGGTGCTGAGGAATGGGGAGTTGCAACAGCGGCCCTGGTTACAGAAGGTTGTATCATGATGCGTAAGTGTCATTTGAATACCTGCCCTGTTGGCGTGGCCACACAGGATAAGCAGTTACGTACCCGGTTTAAAGGTGATGCGGATAATGTGGTGAACCTGTTCAGGTTTTTGACTGAGGAACTTAGAGAAATCATGGCCCAGTTAGGCTTTCGTACTGTGAATGAAATGGTAGGACAGGTCGATTGCCTAGAAATGCGGGAAGATATTGATCATTGGAAATATAGTAAGTTGGATCTTTCACCGGTATTATATAAGGAACCGGCATCTATCTATACGGGTTTGTTTAATAATGAACCACAGGATCATGAATTGAAAAACGTACTGGATTGGAAACTGGTAGCGGCAGCTAAAGATGCATTGGATGAACAGAAAAAGGTATCAGCTTCCTTTAGTATTAAAAATATCGACAGAACCACGGGCACGATATTGTCAAACGAAATTTCAAAGAGATACAGGGATGCTGGATTGCCGGATGATACCATTCATTTTAAATTTACCGGTACGGCAGGACAAAGTTTTGGAGCATTTAATACCAAAGGTGTTACACTTGAACTTGAAGGAGATGCCAATGATTATTTTGGAAAAGGTTTAAGCGGGGCCAAATTAATCGTGTATCCTTCAGCCAGATCAATTTTTGTTCCTGAAGACAATATCATCATTGGTAATGTGGCATTTTATGGTGCTACCTCCGGCGAATCTTATATAAGGGGCAAGGCTGGCGAAAGATTTGCAGTGCGTAACTCAGGTGCTACCGCAGTAGTAGAAGGAGTGGGGGACCATGGATGCGAATACATGACCGGTGGAAAAGTAATAATCCTTGGTGATACAGGAAGGAATTTTGCAGCAGGGATGAGCGGTGGTATAGCGTATGTTTATGATGTTAAGGGAAGTTTCCCCATACAATGTAATAGGGAAATGGTTGATTTGGATCCTGTCGGAGAAGATGATAAGGAAGAATTATTCAGGACGATCAGTAATCATTTTAAGTACACAAAAAGTACCATAGCGAAATTTGTACTGGACGACTTTGAAAACCAGGTTAGGAATTTTATAAAAGTATTTCCCAAAGATTACAAAAAAGTGTTACTAAAACATATCGGCGTTCTGAAGGAAGAACTTAAGAAGTAGCATTCCTGGGAGCCGCCTGAATTTCATTTACAAGATTTCATATTATTCCTGGCATGACGGATTTGGTCAGGCAAGGCGCTTCTCCGCGGTTGGACACCGCCAGCCAGCAAATTGGGGTATGCGTATTTCATTTTTTTGACAGCATCCTGGATTGGGTTACAAACATAAGAAGGTCAAAGAATATTATTTAAAATTAAAAAAATTTCTCCTTTGGGAGGCAGGTATATATGGGCAAACCAACAGGCTTTTTAGAATTTACCAGGGAACTTCCATCAAAACGATTACCGGAAGAAAGAATAAATGACTATAAGGAATTTATAGAACGTTATTCCGATGAAAAATTAAACCAGCAATCTGCAAGATGTATGGATTGTGGAATTCCATTTTGTCACAATGGCTGTCCTTTGGGTAATGTGATTCCGGAGTTCAATGATGCCGTGTACCGCAAAAGCTGGAAGGAAGCGTATGAAATCTTATCTTCCACCAATAACTTCCCGGAGTTTACAGGAAGGATTTGCCCGGCACCCTGCGAAACTTCCTGCGTATTGGGTATCAACCAGCCGGCAATCGCTATTGAAGAGATAGAAAGGCATATCATTGAAATCGCCTTTGATAAAGGATATGTACAGGCCGAAACGCAAATTTCAAGAACAGGTAAGAAAGTAGCCGTAGTTGGAAGTGGCCCCGCTGGGCTGGCTGCTGCTGCACAATTAAATATTGTTGGACATACAGTAACCGTTTTTGAAAGGGATGATTTACCGGGGGGGCTATTGCGATATGGGATACCTGATTTTAAGCTGGAAAAATGGGTAATTGACAGAAGGATAAAATTATTGGAAGAAGAAGGCGTAATATTTAAATGCAATGCGAATGTGGGTGTGGATATCAGCATTAGTGATCTTTTGCGTGAATACCAGGCAATCGTTCTGGCTGGCGGTAGTACCATTCCGAGAAACCTGGATATTCCCGGAAAGGAACTTAAAGGTGTTTACTACGCTATGCAATTTTTAACCCAACAAAATAAAAGGGTTGCCGGAATTCCTTTTGCAGGAGAAGATATTTTTGCAACCGGAAAGAATGTAGTTGTAATAGGTGGCGGTGATACCGGAAGCGATTGTGTAGGCACTTCAAACCGGCATAAGGCCGCTTCGGTCAGGCAATTTGAATTATTGCCCAAACCACCTGCTGAAAGAAGCGAATATATGCCATGGCCTACTTATCCGATGATTCTCAAAACCACTTCTTCTCATGAAGAGGGTTGTGAAAGAAAATGGGCAGTGGCAACAAAGGAATTTATAGGCGATGAAAAAGGAAATCTTAAGGCGATAATAATGGTCGATCTCGAGTGGAAAGTGGTGGATAATAAGGCAGCCCAGTTTGTAGAAGTTAAAGGCAGTGAAAGAAAAGTACCCTGTGAGTTAGCCTTACTGGCTATGGGATTTGTACATCCACAGCACGAAGGCCTGATTAATGAGTTGGAAATTGAATTAGATGAGCGGGGCAATGTACGGGCTTCTGAAAAGAATTATCAATCCAATATTTCCCGGATATTTACGGCAGGTGATATGCGCCGCGGGCAATCGCTGGTGGTATGGGCAATTAAAGAAGGCAGGGATTGCGCCCAGAAAGTAGATGAATTTTTGATGGGGCATTCGTTATTGGAAACTTCAGATGGTAATGCGATTGCCAGGTATCTTTAAAAAAATACAAGAAAATTATGTTTTGGCCGGAATGATATGCCTGGCCGCTATATCTTCAGTTATCAAAATTTCTAGCGGGGTGCAGATAATCACTGGTACCCTTTTTTATTTGCTATCAGGGTCATTAAAACCTGTGGGCTTCAAATGGGGGCCTCTTCCAACCAACCTAAAATTTTTAATCCTGAAAGAAAATATTTAACCCGCAGGTTAAATAATATTGATATGCAGGTAATATTAATATTATTATTCAGAATGCATCTAAATAAATTGACTCATCATTTTATTTAGAAAAAAGCCAGCTTAACACACCCCTCTTTCTTATTATTATATTGATACAATTAACCTGACTGTATAACTCAACCATTTTCTGCAAAATGAAAAAAGGCTCAATTTTCGTGTATAACTTGCAGTAACAGCATATACTTATTAATAAAAATGTCATTTCTACTATTAGATAATTTCTTATATTTTCTTGATAATTAGAACTTATATAAATATATTATTAAAAAAATTGAATAATATCTACATATTTGGCAATTTTTTTAGATAAAAATCTAAATATTAATAATAATTAAATATCAAAACTTTTATATTTTAATTCAAAAAAGCTGTATGTTTACATCATAATTCATGTATATAAAATAAATATAATACTTGTTAAACTAATTTTAAAACCTAAAAACAATCGAGAATGAGAAGAATTACAATCAAATCAGTTATACCGTTTGCGGTATTAGTTATTCTTGCCTTAGCTGCTGCCTTTATAGGAACCCCTGAGGCAGACTTCGTACCTGGTCCTAAGGATCCCCAATATAATACCTCTGATATGGCCTGGGTTTTAATTTCTACGGCATTAGTATTTTTAATGACTCCCGGTCTTGCATTCTTTTATGGTGGAATGGTTAACCGTAAAAACGTTATTTCTACTATGATCAAAAGTGTAGTTGCTGCTGGTATTGTCGGTGTGTTGTGGCTTGTTGTAGGGTTTAGCCTGAGTTTTGGTGATTCAATTAATGGATTTATTGGTGATCCTACCACCTTTCTATTTTTTAAAGGTGTAAAATCGCATGCGGCCTGGCCACTGGCTAATACTATACCACTTACACTTTTCTCTTTATTCCAGTTAATGTTTGCCATCATTACTCCAGGCCTGGTGGTAGGTGCAGTTGCCGAAAGGATTCGATTTACCTCCTATGTTGTATTTATTGTTTTATTTAGTTTATTGGTATATGCGCCAGTAGCACACTGGAGCTGGCATCCCGATGGATTTCTTGCTAAAATGGGCGCATGGGATTTTGCGGGTGGTACAGTTGTACATATTACAGCAGGTTGTGCTGCATTAGCGGGGGCGTTGGTTCTAAAACGTCGTAAATCGCACCAGGAGAGAACTGAAATACCACCAGCAAATGTACCATATGTCTTAATTGGTACTGGTCTTCTATGGTTTGGCTGGTTTGGTTTCAATGCCGGCTCTGCTGTAGGTGCTACACCATTGGCTGTTAACGCTTTTGGAACTACCAATACAGCCGCAGCCGCAGCGGGTTTGTCCTGGATGTTTTTTGACGTGTTAAAGGGTAAAAAACCATCTGTACTGGGATTTTGTATCGGGGCTGTGGTTGGTCTCGTTGCTATCACACCTGCAGCAGGATTTGTGGGAATTCCACAGAGTATCATTATTGGTGTAGTTGGTGCAGTAATATCAAATATTGCGGTTAGCATCAAACAAAAATCGAGATTGGATGATACGTTGGATGTGTTCCCCTGCCATGGTATTGGTGGTATGGTTGGAATGTTAATGACCGGGGTATTTGCAAGCCAGTTGGTGCATGGTATCAAGGATGGTCCGCAGGGCTGGTTTTATGGCAATTTCCCATTCTTTTTAACTCAGTTAAAAGCGATGCTAATAGTTGTTGTTTACAGTTTTACTGTTTCATTCCTGATATTTAAGTTCATCAATTTTATTTTGCCAATACGAGTTAGTGCCGCAGACGAAGAAGAAGGCCTGGATGCATCACAGCATGATGAGAAGTATTTGCAGGGGACTTTATTGGTAAAAAGTGGCGGAACTTTTATAGAAAAAGATAATATTTAGGAATTCATTTCCAAATTACACCAGGGCTTTTGTAACCCTGCATTCAGCCCTGGTGTTGGTTTTGCTACTTCTTATATTAACGTTGCTGCCGGAAAAATTTAAACAGGCATTTATGCCTGCAAGTAACCCGATTATTTAACTAAAACTTATTAAAATGATTAAATTTTTTTTAGCAACAGCGATAATTATTGCTACTTTATCAAATAGTTTAATTGCACAGGATTCCACTAAATCACTCACTATTTCCGGTAGTGTGGATGCTTACTACCGCTATAGCTTTGCAAATAATCCTGATAATACAAATAATTATACAAGCTTTACAAATTCCCAAAATTCCTTTGAATTAGGAATGGCTTCGATAAGGGCAGATGCTTCTGCTTTGTCCGGAAAAGTGACCGCAACCCTGGACCTGGGATTTGGCCGCAGGGCCGAAGAATTTTCCTATAACGATGGTTGGGACACCGATGCAGGGAAGAATGGTTTCGTATCACTTTCAAATATTAAGCAGTTGTATATAACATTTGCTCCTTCCAGTAAAGTAAAATTTACAATGGGTAAATTTGGTACGCACGTAGGTTACGAACTATTGGATGCACCTCTTAATAGAAATTACAGCATGTCTTATATGTTTACCAATGGTCCCTTCTTTCATACAGGTTTAAAAATGGATGTTACCGCAGGACCGGTCGGGTTTATGCTTGGGGTCACCAATTTTACTGACCAGGCAACTTCTACAGTTGCTACCAAAAGCATCATCGGGCAGATCAGCGGCGGGACTTCTGACGGGAAATTAAAAGCCTACTTTAATTATGTTGGTTCTTATGGTTCAAAAACCAAGTCAATTCCCGGTGACCTGAAAAGCCTGAGCCAATATGATCTGGTTGTGTTGGCAACTGTTACAAGTAAATTCAATATTGGTGTAAACGGGACTATTCAGGATCGTAGTGACGGCATCTCCAGTACCAGCGGTAGTTGGAAAGGAGCAGCTTTATACCTCAACGTTGATCCTTCAGCGGCAGTTGGCCTTACTTTAAGGACTGAATATATCGGTGACAGCAAGATGGTTTATTTTAGTACCAAACACATTTTCGCCAATACTTTATCCCTTAATTATAAAGTGGGCCCTTTCACGCTGATTCCTGAATTTAGAATTGAATCTGCTCAGAATAATTTTTATTCAAAAAATGATGGCACAGGGACTAAATCAACCGGATCCTTTTTATTGGCTGCCATGTACAAATTTTAACTGATTGCTGTTTAACTTATTGTTACCTTTTTCATATGGCAAGCAATCGTTAAGGCCCTTCATTTCTATGAGGGGTCTCTATCTTAATATGTAAGGTGGACAGATCCTGGTTCAGGGTTGATGGTTCATAATAGAATATCATAGTTTAATGATTCAACATTCACAGACCTAATTTTTTTATTGTCAGTTCACCTACTTTCCTTCCCTGTTCAGCTCCGGCATCTACACTGACCCTGTAATGTATTCCGCCATACACCCTGCTGATGGATGCTTCATTGGCAGCCTCTACAAAAGAATTAAAATGGCGTTGAAGGCCGATATACCGGAGATCACTTGTATCCTGGAAGGCGAAATTATTCCCATATAATTTAGTAAGGACAGTAGCGGCAGACCGGGTGATAGCGCTGTGGCCACTCGGGTATTCAGGGAAGGGTGGGGTTTGTAAATAAGAGGTCCAGCCTTTTTCTATTTGCTCATTAATAACCGTTACCGGCCTTACCAGGTTGCTCCGGTATTTTTCGTCCCAACAGGCAATAAAGGCGTCATATAAGGCAATTGAAGTTAGCGCAAAGGTCTCTGCCGTACTTACTTCGTCTGCTTTTGATTGCTTGCAGGCAATAGCTGCAATACCCATCCAATGGCCGCCCGGCGTAATTTTTTTATTGCCAAACATCATATGACCCGAATGTTCAATTACAAAAGGATTATCATCCCAGTAGCGGGCTACCAGTCGTTGCTCTTCTGTAAGGTTTTTATTAATTGTGTAGACTTCTTTGACTGCCTTAAAAAAAACACTATTAGTATCCGTACTGTACTGTGGCGGTCCTGGAAGCATAAATTGGGCAGCGGAATCCAACACCATTGGTTTCATGGAGTTCCAGCACCATTCTACTCCATCCATATAGTCGGGTGGAGTAGGCCTCCATTTCCCGGGCACATTACTACCAAGGTGCTTAGGTTTACCCCTTGAACTCAGGTACCCGTCTGTCCGGGCCCTTGCCAGGATAACTTTTCCAATACTGTCTCCAAATGTTACAGAACGCTGATAGGTTGAGTCATCCAGGTTTTCTCTAAAGTTAGCATACACTGATTCTTCGTAGTCATTCAATGAATCTACCGAGAAAACCTTCACATTACGGACAACAGTAAAAAAAGCCTTGGTGGCAGCAAGGGTAAAATTATATGCTGCGCCTTTTTCTGGTTGAGGCATTTTGCCAAAACCTTGTAGCTTTTCCACTATTGATTCCGTACCTTTTTTACTGAACCGTATAGCTTCATAAGATGCCAGGGAAGAATAGACATAAATTCTGCTTGCAACGGGAGGCGTAAATACATCATAAATGATAACCTGTGTAAGCTGATCCTGGTTTTGATGGAGAATCCATAAATCTGATAATTTTATTGAGACTTTTTGATGACAACCTGATGTTAAAAATATTAAGCAAGTAATTATTTTTCCAACTATATTTTTCATATGTAATTATGTTAAATAACGATAACTATTGAAACGGCTTCTACCGGTATTTAATATATTATTTTTCTCGACACCCCATTCATACTGAAGATGGTTGCAGATTCCGTGATACTATTAATGATCAGAAACCTTGCTGATTGGGAAAGAAAAGAACAACCAAAATAGAATTCCTGCTTCTGCATTGTCCCATCCTTATATTTTATTTCAGCATACAAATCATTTTGTTGTAAAGGAAAGAATTTAATATTTCTTTTAAGCTCAAAAATCTTAAGTGGCCCCCGGTTTTGTGAAGCTGCAATAAGATACCTGCCGTTTTCGCTTCTTAATTTCACCAATGCTTTACCATTACCCGGAATAAAAATACCACTTTCCAGCATGGATTGTGGAATAAAATTACCCTTACCATTTCCCTTCAATAATAATCCATTTAAAGCATCGTATCGCCCAACTGAGACTTCGGTTCCATAATCGTTACCCGTAATAAGTACATCTAAATTGCCATCACCATCAAAATCATCCACCGTCATTCCGTTTAAAACCGAAATCTGTGCTTGTAATGGTAATGGTTGCAGTGAAAACATACCCTTGCCATCATTGCGGACAAGGCAGGATTTTAGGTTATTTGCCCTTAATATTAAAGCATCTTTTAATTGTTCTATTGAAAGAAGCTGGTCCATCGTAGCCGTAGCAAAAGACTTGTAATTCTGAAATTTTGAACGCATCCCAATCATCTGTTTTACAATATCGTCTCTTGTCTGTGCTGGAAATTCTTTTTTGGTTTTGTTAAGTTGGTTTGGCGGTAGAAAAATAGAAGGTAGGGCGTCGTAGCTGCCATTATTGTCAAAGTCATTGGCATAGATAGAAACCGGGTATTGTTCGCTTGCTTTATAAAAAGAATTTTCTCCCATGTTACCAAAAATATAATCCATATCACCGTCACTATCAAAGTCACCTGCAGCAATGGAATTCCACCAGCCAATTTGATTGCTGATTCCGGATCGGGCGGTTACATTTTTAAATATCCCCTTTTCATTTTTTAAGAAAGTGACAGGCATCCATTCACCCGCTATAAGGAGATCAGTCCATCCATCATTATCAAAGTCGGTAAAAATAGCATCACATACAAGTCCAATATCTTGTAGATCTTTTGCAACTTCATGGGTAACATCTGTAAACTTAATATGGCCATCTTTTGAGTCATTCCGATAAATGAAACTGGAAACAGGTTTTGGATAATTCCATGGTTCAACCCTGCCTGCAATAAAAAGATCCATGTCGCCATCTTTGTCGTAGTCAATAGCCCTTACACAGGATTTACTGGTGAAATTGGCAGGCAGCGCCAACGAATCATTGCGATAATTTCCTTTGCCATCGTTGGTATAGAACTGATCCTGGTATGCGGCCGTTTTTGGTTGATTTTGATAACCGCCTCTTGAAATATATAGGTCCGGATCCCCATCGCCATCCGCATCAAAAAGCAATAAGCCCAGGTCATCTCCAATTGGTTTGATTGAATTGTTTTCGCCTGGCAGCAATGCTCTTTGGATAAACCGGTGGCCGGGTTGTTGCAGGAACAATTGTGCGCTGTAAGTAAATGTACCGCCAATAATCATATCATCCAGTCCATTGCCATCAATATCTCCCACCGCCAGGCCAGGACCATATTCGGAAAGTTTATGCGGTAATAATTTTTGAATATTGAAGTCAATAAAATCATTTTGTTTGTGAATGAAATGAATGTTGAGGGAATCAGTAATCTCTTTAAATAATGTATTCTTTGCCAAAACATCCGGGGTAAAAGAATATTTCGTTGTTGCATTTGCCTGACTTACATTCAATAATTGGTCTGCATTTACATTCATTAGTAATTGGATTTTCCCGTCCGGCCATTTGATTATTACAGAATCTATCAATTTAATCTTACCTAGTCCAAAATGGGCAATATCCTGGATAGATGAAAGATAGCCCCGATATGGTGTATTTTCCCAGACCTGCTGTTTGCCCTGATCATAATGCAATTCGACAATTGAACCCAGGCCATTCCGGTTTAAATCACCTCCCTCAAATTTAACCTGGAGATAATGAGCATTTTCGATTTTATTCTCTCTTAAAGTGTTTTTGTAAACCAGGGCCTCATCATCAATATTATTTACCACCAAATCAAGATCACCATCATTATCCAGGTCTGCATACGCCGCTCCATTGGAAAATGTGGGAATCGATAAGCCCCATTCATCTGTATCATCCTCAAAGCCCAGATTTCCCTTGTTCTTAAACGCATAGTTGTGAATTTTCACTGCTGGTATCTGGCTCAATAATTGTCTTTTGGAAGCAATTGAATAAGAGCTATTGCGAAAGGCTATAAAATCATGATCTGTAACATCTTTAGGGAAACCATTGGTAACAATAACATCTCTAAAGCCATCATTATCAAAGTCTGCCACCATGGGTGTCCAGCTCCAGTCTGTTTCTGAAAGCCCTGAACAGAAAGCGATATCACTGAAAACCGGATCACCTATAGAATCTAGTTGATTTACCCTTGGCCCCTGGTTAAGTTGCACGGTATTTCTAACATATTGATATTGTAAATTGAAGTATTCAAGGTTTTGATAAGTTTGATAACTATTAGGATTAGACATCATTTTTTTTCGAAAATTATCTCCCGGGCTCATATCCAGTTCAATTATATCCTGCAGGCCATCATTATTAATATCAGCTACATCGTTACCCATCGCATTAGCGGAGGTATGTTTAAAAAAGGAAGCAGTCTTATCGGTAAATGTGCCATCGTGATTATTGATATAAAGAATATTCTGCGATAAATAATCGTTCGAAACTAATATGTCTTTCCATCCGTCTTTGTTTATATCAGTTATTGAAGCGTTATGACCATAACCCTCAATTGTGATTCCTGCAATGGAGGATACATTTGTAAATACAGGGTGATGAAGTGAATTGCTCCAATCATTGCGATACAGGCGGCCGGTACTTGGATGCTCTCCTTTTAACATTCGTGGTCTGAATTTATTTGGAAAATCATTTTTAATAATTTGATTTACCACTATATATAGATCCAGGTCGCCATCGTTATCATAGTCAAAGAAAGACGCCATCGTAGAATGCGTTGTATCATTCAAACCGTATTCAACCGCCATTTCCTTAAAAACAGGTCTTTTATTTTTATCAATTCCGCTGTTTATGTATAAAAGATTTTGTCGTTCAGCAGGACTGTTCTTAATGGTTGCACACACATAAATGTCTAGCCAGCCATCGTTATTGATATCCACTACAGACACCCCCCGGCACCATCGGCCACTACCACTCACGCCTGCCGTTTCAGTAATATCATCAAAATTAAAATTTCCATTATTAAGATAAAGCCTGTTGGATACCATGTTACCTGCAAAATAAATATCCTGCAAACCATCATTATTGAAATCTCCGATACCCACGCCACCTCCATTATAAACATTTTCAAAATCAAGCACATTCACAGAATCGGTTTCTGTTATCCGGTTATTAAAATGAATACCTGAATGTTCAGACGAAACCTGGTTAAATGCTTTTTTTTCAGTACAGGAGCTTAGAATCAAAATGAAAGCGCTAACTAAAATACATACTGGTTTGGTAGAAAATGTTCTTTTGAATCTACTATCTTTTATGTGCATAGCCGGATGTGATTTCTAAAATAGAAAAAAGAGGTAGAGAATAAATCCCTACCTCTTTAAAAAATCAGTTAAATTTTATGTTAATACCCTGGATTTTGCGTCAGCGTTGGTGTGCCACCTGACTGGCTTTGATCAATTTCTCCCTGCGGAATTGGGAAATATTCATTTTTATTTGCTGTAAATGTTGCGGTCTGCAAATATTGACGCAACGATTTTTCCTTTGCTATATATGCGTTCAAAGTCGGAGCAGCAATACCCCAACGAACCAGGTCAAAAAAGCGATGCCCTTCCATTGCTAATTCCAGCCTTCTTTCGAATCTTACTGCTGTACGTCCAAAATCCTGAGATGCAAAGGATGAATATTCCCCGACCTTATAATTTGCAGGAGAACCCTGCACCCAACCTGCAGTATTAGCAGCCCTGCGTCTTACAATATTCACCAGGTCTTTAGCTTTATCAAGCGCACCCACTTCTACTTCGCATTCTGCAGCCCAAAGTAAAACGTCCGCAAAACGGATTATGCTATAGTTACTTGCCACAACTCCGCTTGTCCAAAATGAGGCATCGGTTAATTTACCAGTCTGGCTCTTATAATAAGCATTTTTTATCGGGCTGTACGGACCGCCGTTGCTTTGGTCCCTGATCCATTTCTGACCTGGGTGAGGGCCCCAATCAAGATAAGGTATACCTCTCCTGCCCACTGTCCAATCCAGGCGTGGATCTAAAGGTGCTGTTTCAGGCACAAAGGGGTCGGTTGATTTCAATCCCTGGTCGCTCTTTACGCTTATATCATTAAAGGTAGCAGGCATTGGCAATCCATTTGCATCAACCCTGTATGCGTTTACCAGGTTTTGTGCGGGCTGATAAAAACCGCAACAACCTCCGGGCATATCATTACTGCCATTATTATAAGGGAAGTTTAATACATCTCCCCATCCGGAATTGCTGGCATCCGAACTACCATCGTTCACTGAATATTGAACCTGGAATATGGATTCAGAATTGTTTTCAGTTTCAGCATTAAAATTATCGGCAAATTTAGGCATCAAAGCATAATGTACGCCCTTTGAGTTTACACCATTTGCTATTACATCATCTAAAATCGGTTTAGCTTCGGCGAACTTTTTCTGAAAAAGATAGGCTTTTGCCAACATCGCTTTTGCAGCCCATTTATTGGCCCGGCCTACTTCAGAATATGTGGCGGGTAAATTATCGGCAGCATATTGAAAATCTGCTACAATATTTGGCCAGATATCAGTATTATTTGGCACATTATAATTGCCGGCCGCATAACTAATGGTTTCATCTACATAAGGCACCTTATTAAAAACTTTTTTTACTTCAAAAAGGTATAACCCGCGAAGAAACCTGGCTTGCCCCGCAATGATCTTCTTTTCTGCCTCGGAAATATCAGACGCCAATTCCATAATCCTTATTACAGTATTGCAACGCACAACACCATCGTAATTTGCTGCCCATTTTTGAGCAACCGGCGTATTGGTAGGTGTAACAGTATAATTTTCAATAGGATTCGATTCAACAGACTGATCGCCGGCATCGGATCCCTTATAAGCATCATCGGAAGCTACTCCGCCAAAAACCCAGTTGGAAGGAGTGGAATAAAAGCCTCCGCCGGCACCACTAAAGCCGTTTAACTGGGCATAGGCACCAATTAATAAACCATCCACTCCGGCTTTATTTGCAAGAGTGGTTTCATCGAGGGTTCCTAAAGGGGCTTTATCTAAGAAACTTTTCTTACAGGCGTACAGTATGGATATTGTAACCAAACATCCGATAACTATAAACCTATTATTTAATTTTTTCATATACTTTAATTTAAATAGTAATATTTTAAAGGAAACTAAATGACTAACTCTAAACTTAAAATGTCAGGTTGATGCCAAAATTATAATTTTTCTGGTTGTTTGGATAGTTCCCATAATCAATACCAAAAGCAGCGTTACTGCCGGATAGTTCAGGATCCAAACCAGTGTAGCCAGTTATTGTAAATACGTTGGCTCCCTGTGCATATACTCTTAATTTGTCAATTCCAAATCGGCGCAAACTGGCTGCAGGGATAGTGTAGCCCAAAATAATTGATTTACACCTGAGGTAAGATCCATTTTCCAGGTAATAACTATTGGGCACACCATTATTACTAAAATTGCTTACGTTCTCCGCAATAGGAGTTGTACCACCTTTATTATTTGGAGTCCACGAGTTATATAAAGCATCCTTGCTTTTCGCACCCTGGAATGACGGGAAGAAATCTGTCCACCAACGAACATAATTGATTACATCATTTCCCTGCGACCCATAAAAGAATGCGCTAAAATCAAATCCTTTATATGCGGCACTCAAATTAAGCCCATAAGTAAAATCGGGATTTGGATTTCCAAAGAAGGTTCTGTCGTTATCGGTTATCTCGTTACTGCCATCCACATCCCTATATCTGAAACGTCCGGGGGCAGCAGCATCCTGTTTAGCAGATTTTGCTACCTCATCAGTACTTTGGAATATACCTAGTACCTGGTATCCAAAGAATGATCCAATAGGATTGCCAACCTGGTTCCGGGTGAAGTCGCCTATGCGGGAGCCACCTGCTCCAAAATAAGTTCCCGGAATATTTGTGATCTTACTCTTGTAGGTGGTAAAAATTACACCAATATCAAAAGAAAGATCGCGGTTAACCTTTCCGCGATAGGTGGTATTAAGGTCAATGCCTGAATTCTCTACATTCCCAATGTTAATGGTGGGTCTGCCGGCACCTCCGGCTGTGGCAGGCAAAGGCTGGCCAAATAACAGACCTTTGATAGTTTTCTTATACCATTCTATTGAAATGTCAAACTTGCTTTTAAATAAAGTTGCATCAAATCCTATATTTGTGATCTTATCTTCTTCCCAGCCTGTTGCCGGGTTACCAATGGAGGTTGAGATAAAGCCTCGGGTAGCGGAAGAGTTGTTACCACCAATATCATAGTATGCATCATTCGGCCCTCCTCCAAATAATGTAAACGCATTGGTAGCATTCACATTTGACTGGGAACCCAATATGCCGTAACCACCTCTAAATTTCAAATCATTGATCCAGCCAACAGTTTTCAAAAATTGTTCATTGGAAACTCTCCATCCAACAGTTACTGAAGGAAAAACACCATAACGCTTTTCAGGGCCAAAAACGGAAGAACCATCTCTTCTTACCGTTCCGCTTAATAAATACTTGTCATTGAAGCTGTAATCCAAACGGCCTATCAGGGAGAAAAGGGAGTTTTGATAAGCACCACTATAGTTCTGCTGACCGGCCGGGCTACCATTTGATAAATTCCTGAAGTTGGGATCATTGCTAAATAGATTTACCCTGTTACCTCCCACGTTTCGTCCATAATTTTCAATTGCTTCCGTAGCTCCGAATACCTTAACATTGTGTTTTTGTGCAAAAGTATTTGAATAAGAAATACTATTTGTCCATGTCCAGTTCCTGTTATAAAAAGAATTTTCACTATAACTGTTCTGACCAACATTTTCTGCATTTTCATAAGTGCGGTAACCAAAAGAATAATTATAGCCGAGGTTCATTGTGCCCCCAAAACTTGTCCTTACCGTAAAATTCTTTAAAAAATCAACTTCTGCGAAAACATTGCCCTGTATATCCCATTGATTTCCTTTATTATCTTTTGACCGTAGGCGCGAAGCAACCGGGTTAGTACCCTGGCCCAACCTTGCACCGGCACCGCCACCATAATTGCCTTTTATATCATATACCGGAACAATCGGCTGCGTACGATAACTATTTGATATCTCATTTCCTTCATCAAGATTTGTGATCCGGGGATTATCCCTGTAAAAAAAGTAGAAGTTTTCACCAAAACGAATATTCTTTTTTACATTGAATTGCGTATTCATTCTGGCTGAATACCTTTTTAAGTAGGTTTCTATCAACGTCCCCTGCTGATTGAAATAACCCAGGGAAAATAAATAGGTAGATTTTTCACTTCCCCCGCTGGCAGTAATCGTATGGCTTTGGATTGGTGCCGGTTTAAAAATTTCATGAAACCAATCAGTTCCTTGTTTATTAGCCCTGACTATCTGGTAAGCTGGTTTTGTAAAATCTATATTGTACAGATCCGGATTAACAGACGGATCTCCTTCAGAAGCACCACTTGGTAAAATATAATCCGGTAAAACAGGGTTAGCACCATTACCGTATTGTGGGTGGGTGGGTTGAAGCGTGATTGTATCTATCTGGCCTGAATTCCTGTAGGCTAACCAGGTAAGATCAGCCATTTCCTGGGGATTTAAAAGATTAAATCCATTTTTTAAAGGACGTTGAGTACCATAGTAAGCATCATATGATATAGTTGTTCTGCCAGACCTTCCTTTTTTAGTAGTAACTACAATTACCCCATTGGCTCCGCGAACGCCATAAATGGAAGCGGCCCCGGCATCTTTTAACACCTGGATAGATTCAATATCATTTACATTTACATTAGTCAGGCTGGCTTGTACTCCATCAATGATAACTAACGGATCTGTGTTTCCAAAAGATGTTATTCCCCGGATCCGGATATTGCTGCCTGAACCCGGCTGTCCGGAAGTAATAATATTTACACCTGATGCCCTTCCCTGTAACATTTGTTCAGGGCTTCCTGCAGGAACCGCTTTTAAATCCTTTACGTTAACAACAACCACAGAACCGGTAATATCTTTTTTTCGCTGAGAAGTATAACCGGTAACAACTACTTCGTTCAGGCTGGATGTGAGTGTAGACAGCGTAATGACAATATTTGACGTCCCGGTAATATTGACCTCTCTTGTTTCAAAACCTATACTTGAAACAAGGAGAGTAGCTATTTTCTCCGGAATGGTAATAGAAAAGGCCCCGTCAGCATCAGTTATTACACTGATTTTGGTGTTTTTTCCATTAATTGTTACATTAGGTAATGGCTTTGATTCAAGATCAGTAATTTTCCCCGTTATTTTTTTTTGGGAAAATGAAGCAATACTAAGGAGGAGGGCACAAAAAAACAGAACGCTTTTTGCGAAAGCAAGTTTTGGTAGCATCGTTAAATCGTTTAAGTTAGTTAATAATTGATAAATCAGGGGTAATTTATAGTTTTTATTTTATATAGTAAAATTTTTTATAAAAATTTGTTAAATAAGTATAAACGGCTGAATTCAATTTTTATAGGGGTCTATTTCCATATAAATGAGGTTAAACGGGTAGTTTTCCCTATGAGTTCCTGAAAAAAATTAATTTTCGCGTCAAATTTTAAATCAGGAAAATTATAACCCTGGTATTGTAATTAATCAGTTATAAAAATTATAATTATTACCTGAAAAAATTTTCTAAAACCAAAAGAAATATATCCAGGATTCTTCCTTTGGCCCGATCTGGCCGATCTTTAGCCTGGTTTATTCTCTGTTCGACAGGGGTTCTTGGCGTTCTTAATAGCTATCCTTCAACAGAAATCCATACTGTTACAACAGAACCACTTTTATTACCGCCGCTACTGCATTGAGTTTGGGCATTTTTCTCAAGTTATGCATTTTGGAGTGTTGCGGTGTACATCGTCGCGATAATTGGGGTTTCACCTTTTTTAAACAGGATTAAGTGAAAACCCTGGCCAGGGTGTTCTTAATAATTTTATTACAGTAAATACCATTATCCAACAGAAGAAGACGGAATTTTTATGTTTTTGGATATGAAATCTTCCACTATTGCTGAAAATATCGGTCATGTTAAATACTTCGAAATGCTCAGAGAATATTTCTCCGGTCTGGCTGATCCAATTATTAAATACCCGGCCGAATTTTATCAATATATGGGCATGAGATTGTTTTGTCATGGAAGCTCAAATAGGGGCTGCAAAACAATCGGTTTAAAATTTAAATTTTGGGGTCCCGTTTTGTACCGTTAGTGGGCACTAACCGCGGCGTGCCAGGCCGCACCCGCCTCAGACGACAATTTATTTATGCCGAATTCCTTCCCGCATTGATTATCCCAAACGCTGACCTGATCACTAGTTTTTCATAAGTTTCTTTTAAGGGTGAATTAGTCAGGCTATCTTCAATCTCTCTTATATTCATGATCGCAAACTGCTGGATGGTAAGCAGGGGCATCACAATCCTTTCCCGCATAATGATTGAAAGCTGGTCAACCGGGTAATCACTCATCAATTCAGTTTTGTCTGAAAGTTTTAAAATGTATTGTTGTGATAAATTAAATTCATCATAGATCATGTTCCAGATCAGCCCATACTTTTCATCTTTAGCAAGAAAAGCGGTTAATGGGAAAAAGCATTTCCTCATTGCCATTTCGCAATTATCAAGTAATGTTTTAAAGTATAATGAATTTTGGTACAGCTTTTTCAATTGTGGGAATTTACCCTGTTTGTCCAGTTTCATTAAAGCGGTGCCTACTCCAAAATAGCCGGTTACATTTTGTTTTAATTGCGCCCAGGCCCCTACATATGGAATTGCGCGCAGATCTTTAAATGATAATTTACTGCCACCTCCACGTTTGGCGGGTCTGCTTCCGATATTGGTTTCGCTATAAAATTTCAACGGGCTAACCTGTGACAGGTAATCCGGGAAGTAGGGATGATTTTTAAGCGAACTATATTTTGTAAAGCTTTCATTGGCCAGTTCCTGCAATAATCTTTCTTCCTCTTTTTCAAGCGTGATGTCCCGGTTGTTAAAAAGATCATTCGATATGCCGGCATGAAGCAATTGCTCCATATTAAATTGTGCTGCATCTACCGTTCCAAAATTTGAACTTACGGTTTGCCCCTGTACGGTTAAATGTATTTCTTTATTTGAAATGTTATGACCCATGGACGCATAAAACTTATGGGTTTTCCCTCCGCCCCTTGACGGGGGGCCACCGCGGCCATCAAAAAAAATCACTTCAATCCCGTATTGCCTGGATATTGCCGTCAATTCCTCTTTTGCCTTGTAAATACTCCAGTTGGCCATTAAATAACCACCATCTTTTGTGCCATCACTAAAGCCCAGCATGATTGTCTGGTGCTTATTTCTCCTGCTAAGGTGAGCTTCATACACTTCATTGGAGTACAATGTTTCCATAACGCCCGCCGCATGCCGGAGGTCATCTACTGTTTCAAACAATGGAACTATATCAATATTCATAGCATCCCGGCGCCAGCCACACAATAGGAATAGTCCGTATACTTCCAGTACATTCAGCGCACTGTTGCATTGACTGATGATGTACCTGTTGCAACCTAATTCCCCGTTAAAATCCTGGATGGTTTGAATAGCTTTGATGGTGGCAACTGTATCGGCTGTTAATTCGTTCTCAAAATGCTCGTCATTAACCGGTTTCGTTATGCCGGTGAGAAGCGCAATTTTATCATCTGCCGTAAGCGCTGAGTAATTCAAAGGCAGGCAACCTGTTTTAGAGGCAATACCAGCCAGTACAATTTCATGAATGCTACTTTCCTGCCTGATATCAAGGGAGGCAAAATGTAGTCCGAAGACATTGACTTTATTGATCAGGTTATTTATTAAATAAAGGAATAAGCTATTGTGTTTATGAATTAATATCTCTTTTATTTTATTGAGTGAATCTAAAATTTCCTGCTTATTTAAGGGTGTACGCTGCCCGGGGATAAATATATTATTGTACATATCGTTTTCGAGCTCAATTAAAATTGATTCTACTCCATCAAAAGTAAGCCTGCGCCTCAACCGCCGTATTTCGAGGTAATAAGATTTAATGATGCCGCCTCTTAAAGCATCCGCCACCTTTAAGGTTGTAGGTGCTTTTACAAAAGGATTACCATCACGGTCACCGCCTGGCCAAAACCCCATGGCAATAATTGGGTTCTTATCATCTATTGCATCCGGAAACTGGTTTTTTAAAAATGAAATAATTCTTCCCGCTGCTGGATAAAAAATATTTTCCAGGTACCATACCAGGTTCATTGCTTCATCATATGGCGTGGGTTTTTGTTTTTTAAAGAACGGTGTTTTGCCCAACTGCTGCAAATACATGTTGATTTGAACGGCGTTATTTTCAGCCAGGGCATTTGAGAGGTCATTGATAATTCCCAAAACAGCACCGGGATAAAACTGGGTAGGGTGTGCTGTTAGCACCAGCCTTATGGCAAAGGTTTTAAGCTTCTCCTTTAATTCTGCCTGCTTTTTATGTTCAATCACTTCACTCTCCAGGTGTTTTAAGGTACCTACACCACCGGTGTCATGCACTTCTTTAAAACCAGCATCTTCGAGC
>JBDTWP010000025.1:0-32631 GCA_040006615.1 Ferruginibacter sp. | reverse complement strand
GACGGCGAGTCCTGCTGCTGACAGCTTTTTAGCTTGAAGAGTTCACGGGCAGAGATTACTCGCCTGGGAAATCAAAATAAGGGGCGTTAAGATAATCCACTAAGAATTTCCCAGGCGAGTCTCTGCATGGTAAAGCTTAAAGATTAAGGAAATGATTATGCAGGACTCGCCGCAATACGGAGGGATAAAGTTTTCCAATAAGAATTCCTCCCAGTCACACGAACGAGTCGTAGCCATTGCAGCACGGTCTCCCTCCTCCTTTCCGGCAAATAACTCCCCCAGGCGCAGGAATGATGCGTGCGAATTGCAGCATTGCCTTCCTGTGCCAGGTTGTTTCTTCTCTTGCATTTTTAAATTATCCAACCTTCCAGCCTTGGCTTGGCTCCACGAACCAAAGCTGAACCCTCCTCATCATACTCCGGGGACCCTCCGCCGCGACGGAGCAGGGGGCTTAGCAGGGGCCTACTTCCCCTCAGCCTTAAATAATTCTTCATAGTGCGCCGAAGGTTGAAAAATCCCACCGCTTTCTTCATAAAACGATTTGTCTGTGAGATATACTCCTTTCCGGGTTTGTGTCCATTTAGCCCCAGCCTGCGGGTGATAGGACATCATGGTATCCCAGTTTTTATAATACTGGTGCCCGTTCGTTTCCTGTAAGCCAATCTCCAAAATCGGGAATGGAGCCAACCGGGCAGCAACACATTTATTCCAATCTACCAGGATCGGGTTAACGGTTAAGTCTGCACAAAAACAAGGTACCTTCTTTTCATGTGCAAGTTGGGTAATTTTTATGGTCATACTTAATGTTTTGGCAACCGCTTTCACTGCCATTGCAGTATAACCTTGTTCAATTCTTTTTGCTACATCCTCCACTGCATGGGCGCTTTCATCAGCCGCAATGGTTACACCCATATCACCAACATACATTTCATTTCTCTCCCCGAATGGCTCCTCTACAACCGCAATCTGTTCGAAAGCGCCTATTTTTTTTGCATGGTCAAGGAAACGTGAAAGCGTGTCCTTCTCATCATATCTTTCATTAGCATCGAAATAGTAAGGTATTTTACCATTTTTTGTATAGGGAGTTTCATAATGTCCGATGGCAGAATGAACAGCCGTAAGAAAGGCTATATCCTTTTCCAGCATTTCTTTTTGAGTGCCAGATGAACCAGTCTTGAGTTTCAGGATAAAATAACCCTCGTCGGCATAGGCTTTAATTTTTTCGACATTTGTTCCCACACTGAAGGAGGGCATGCTTGCCACCTTATCATGCCGGAAAGACAAACCCGGCTTGTAGGCATCAGGGATCATTTCGTCGAAGTTCTTCATTTTATTTTCCTGGGCATATAATAGCCAGGCCGCATTATCAACACATACCAAAGAGTTTAAGGCAAAAGTTTTTCTCAAATTCGGGTTACCGGTAATTTGCTTACCATAATCCCATACCTGCGGCAAGAGATCATCGAGTAATTCCAACGGATTGGTAAATGAAGTACCTTTTATTAATTGTAAGGCTCTTTCACTCATAGCATACATCAATGCGTTACCGCCAGTCACTGAATGTTCGGCAAAAACTTTTGAATCTGACCAAAGGATTCCCTGGGTTCCAAGGCCTATTTTACTAATGCCGGAATCGGACTCCAGCCTGGCAGCAGTTTGCCAGGTCTCCATTATGGCACTCCCTTTAAACCGGTAGGGGGTGCTAAAAGGCTCCCGCTCAAAATTAGAATCTACATTTTTAATCCTGATCCTGGCCAGGCGTTTAATTTTACCTGGATCGTAGGGAAAGTTTATAGCATCTGGTGGTAATCCAACCATACTTAATGCCAGGAATTTTCCGGTGTGGTTTACAAATTCCCGGCGTTTAATCTTTTTGAATTTGTCTTCTTGATTGCTCATACCTGATATTAATAGAGTTAACACAATACTTTTTTATCATTCTGGAATATTATTTAAGGTGTACCAGGTTTCTGATGACCATAAGGACTGCCCCCCTGCGCTCTTAAGATTCTCCGGCAAACGGAAATATACAACATGTTCTTTTTTTAATCCGGGTATTTCCATATACACACGTCTCCGGTCTTTTGAAATATTAATGCTGGTAACCTTCATTTTCTCCAAATCCATTTTTGGACCACCGTATGCTGGTGTAGGATGGTACCACCACTGCTGAACAAAAAGATCCGGTGCGTTCATTTCCTTCCCGGCTCCCAGCGGTTCAGTAAACTCTATTTCAAAACCACGCGGTTTTGCCCTCACAGCGAGCATTTCAAATGTCGACTTACCATTGTATTTCATTCGTTGAAGACCATATTTTTTTTCTTTCCAGCTCCATCCACCCACCATACCTATTCCGCCAACATACAAAGCTCCATCCGGACCCCAGCAAAGACGATTCACACCAGCTTCCAATCCCTGCGTAAAACGAAATACGGCACCTTGATAGTCGCCATTAATTTTTTCCAAAAAATCCCGTTTTATACCTCCGTGGGTTACATCACCATGGAGCATTTGTCCTTTATAAGGACCATCCTGCATTAATATTGGTTGGGAAGGTGAATTTGCTATCTCGTCCTCCGGCAACCAAACGGCAGGAGGAGAGGTTGGTGGCTTTGCTATGGAATCCGGAAGTCCCCAGGGCATTCCATTAAAATCGCCCTTTTTAACATGGATAAGTTTATTGCCCGGAGTCCATTCTCCCTGGTTGTCACACACGAATATTTCTCCTTCTGGTCCAAGGCCAATCCCATTTGGTGTACGCAAACCATAATTAATCCATTCAAGGCTGCCGTCCAGGCTGATCCTGATAGTTCTTCCCCGGTCAGGCTTTTGTTTTTCGCCCGATATGAGCCTCATCGCCATTGAAAGCGTTGCGTAAAAATGACCATCTTTATGCACCAGGCCAAATGAAAATTCATGAAAATCACCGCTTACTCCCCAACTATTACAAATAGTCTGGTACTCATCAATGATATCATCGCCGTCCAGATCGGACAGCTTTGTCAGTTCATGTTTCTGTAAAACAAATATTTCTCCGTTTACTACCGTAATACCCAGTGGTTCAGCGAGCCCTGATGCAATACGCTTTACCTTAATTTTATTTGTATCACCGGTCTCAACGCCGTCAAGAAGATAAACTCCACCCATAATATCCCAGGTAGTTACCAATAATCGGCCATCCGGGAGAAATGCCAATCCTCCCACTTTGGGACGAAAATCCTGCTTGTGGATAGTCTGAAGATCATAGCTTGGATGAACCCCCTCGAGGGATGCTCCAAACCCGGGTTTTGTGTTTTTAACAATCATTGCCTTATTTTCCAAAGGCTCTGCATTATTTTCTATTTTCTCCTTAGGTCTCAAAGAAAGCACATAATCCAGCATAACGGCTATTTCGTCTTCATTAAGATTAGGATGAGCATTCATCACAGCAATTCCCCAAACGCCGGTTCCACCAGCTTTAACCTTGCCAGCCAATTTCTGAATGATCTTCTTTTCATTAGGATATTGTTGGGCAATCCTATGCAACGAAGGGCCAACAGTATTCTTATCAATCTCGTGACAGGTAAAACAATCACTCTTTTCCATAAAATACCTCCCCCTGTGATCGTACTCTTCCTGTTGTGCCGGGAGAAATTGTGCAGGTAGAGAATTAAAATTACTAACGAAACGGCTGGTCTTGTTGGCCTTCAGTTTAAAGGTTTCATTCCGGGATTCAAGCGAAATTGTAACTCCATCGGGCACACCTGACGTTTTAAATGATCTTTCCAATGCAGGCTTCCCTTTTTCACTTTGTATAAACTCCGGCCGTTCTTCCAGATAAATTGTATCTTTTGAGGAAAGGATCATCCAATATTTCAGGCAGGCCTGGTTATCCTGCAAAACATAGCCCTTGCTTACAATCTGAAATGAATCTTTCTTTCCGTCAACTTCAACAATCCATTTAAATGGATAATTTCCTGCAGTAAAGTAGGATGCTCCCCAGCTTGTTGGCTGTACATTTTTTTTGTCGGTATAAGGAGCTCCCTCCATTCGCACGCCACCCTTCCATGCCTTATATAAAGTACAGTGAGCAAGATCGTACGCCACATAACATGCAGTATCAAGCGCCAGGGTTAGCATCCGGGGCTGCATGTCTAAAACCGACCGGAAAGCCCAGGGATCTGATGGTCTTTGAAATTTGCCAGGTTTTTTATTATTGCATGCTGATAAATAAAATAAAATAAAAACAATAAAAACCAGGTTTTGACTTCTTATCATTATGCTTGTATTTATAGATTGCTACTTATTGTAAATCATTTTTTAATTGAAACAAAACTACTGTTAAGATAAGTATGATTTGGCAATAGTAAATTTTCAATATTTCATTATTGACCATTCACCATTAACAAATCGATACGTCATTTTACTTAACATTACACTACAAATCAATTTTTCGTTTAAGGCCAGTTAAGTTGTTTATGAAGAAATTTAAATGTTCCATCGATCTTCATCGAATGGCCACCATTAAAAAATTCTATGGCTGTTTTATCTCCAAGATTGAACTGGTCGTAAAAGTATTTTACCCTGGCATACTCCGAGGCAACCCATTCATCCGGCTGAACCATGTCGTGATGGCCGCGTTCTACCATAAAAGGCCTGGGAAATATAAGATACGCCATCTCAGCATAACTGAATGTGTTTCCCATATTGAAGTAGGGCATTTCCCATTCTATCGTGTTCATAAAGCTGCGTGGACTATGAGTATCCACCACCTTTCGTGTCCAGTCTCCGAAATCACCAGAGCAGATGGAGAGGCAGTATCCTTCTAAAACTGATGGCACCCGCATAGCGGTTTCTCCTCCATAACTAAGGCCATAAAAAGCAATCCTTTTACTGTCTGAAAAAGGAAGGGATCCGAGCCACTGAATGGTCTGGTCATGCTGTGAAATAATAAAGGAAAACAGCGATTTTTTTAATGAATTTGCTTTTCGTGAAAGCCAGCGATAGCGGTCTTCTCCCCGGTAAGGATTTTGTGGTGCATACACAATGAATCCCTGATCGGCAAGTTTAGCGGCCATATCATTGTAATAATTATAATTTCCTTCAATAAGCTTTTGCGGTATATCATTACGTCCGTGCTGGCAAACCACTATCGGACGCTTTTCACCAGGTTTAATATCCTTTGGTATCAATAGGATTCCCGTGGCAAAAAGATTTGTAAATACATCCAATACTACCTCGTAGCCCGTCCACTTTTCTTTATCATAGATTTTCCGGGTACGTGCATTTGGAGCAAGCAATTTCTCATCGAATTTCCCAAGGATCTCTTCATGGAAATACTTCCGGTATTCCTTTGCCTCCTCTATAAAATGGCCAGGTGAAAAATAAGGATGATAAGGTTTATTACTCCAGGTTCTTACCCCAAATTCCGGCATCACTTTGTACAGGAAAAATTTATTTCTTTCCTGGTCCGAATTTCGAAGCAGCCATTGCACATGATCTTCAATTTCTTTGACCTGCCGTACCTGTCTTTCTTCAGGGTCAAAAGACCTTCGATTGTCTGCCGGGCCTTCATTAGACCCGAGGATGAGTGAACCAAGTCCCAGTAGCAAGGCAAACTTTTCTATTGCTTCCTGTGATCCAAAACTTAACGGCTTGTAATTCTCACCACTTACGAGTTGCCTCGGTTGAAAACCCGGCAATACCAATTGATCGATGCGATCATACTCCGCTTTTACATCCTTGAACAGGGCTGTCTGCAACCTGCCCTTGTAACCGGTAAATGTTAAACCCTCAATCTGAGGATGCTTGTTACCGGGTACCTTCAGGTCATCAACTAATTCAGGTACCGAACTATATTCAACTATGATCGGACGAGGGGCAATCAGTGATGCTATTTCTGCATCTCCAAATTCCGAGAGTAGTCCCCACACATTCCGGTAGATCGGTTCATCCCAAACCTTCTGCCGGGAATTAAAATAACCACTCACGAGTACAACATCGATCCTCTTGTCAGCCGCTGCTGAATAAAATGCGATCAGTCCTCCCTCACAATAGCCCGCTACACCGACTTTCAGGTCCTTGTCGCCTTTTTGTTTGAACCAATCTACAGCAGATATTACCTTTTGTACCTCATACCCGATAATATGCCGTCCCATATGAAAAGCCTGCCTGTAAATCCATTCGCGATAAGTTTGTTGCTCAGGCTTCCCGGGAAAAAGAAGCGTTCTGCTGATAAGCACCGGGATCAAAACCTGGAATCCGTTTTCAGCCAGTTGTCGCGCAAACTGTGATTTTTCGGGTATGCCGGGTAAAAGCCCGGCAAGTTGTTCCGGTGTCTGATCCGCATCCGGCAAAGCAATTATATTGGCGATGGGTTTTAGTTTTGGCTGAAGCAAAAGTCCCTCACCGTTCACCCTGTTTAATACCGACCATCTGACCTGGTAAATCCGGTATTTTGTAGTTTCTCCCACCAGCTCGGTATTATTATCAATAGAATTTTTTTCGAGATATACAGGTGGGTTTTTATCTTCCAGGCCTATGTTGTAATTATCTGGTGGTGCGGTTTTATCTTCAACGCCAATATATTTCATAAACCTTTTGCGATTGGGTTCCACAGACAGTTCATATGCCCCTGTGGTACTAAAATCGCGATTCCAGTATTTCAGGCGGCTTGCGATGGATTGATTGATTTTTTCATCAATGAATTTGTGCGCGCCATCAAGCATTTTCACCGACAGATCACCATCCCATACAAGTTGTTTTGTTCCGGGCAGAATCCCGGGCATATTTTTATATGGAAAATTTAGATCCCCACTATTAAAAACAGGTTGAGCATCCGCGCTGCCAATTGCACAAAATATGATCAAACAAATGAGTAAAATATTGATTTTCATCTTTGTTATTTGAATCCTCCTAATAGTTTAAAAAGCAACTGGCGTCAAGCTGGGTGTGAATTGTCAATAGTAGTCATCATTATTTCACCATTCACCATTGACCATTGACCATTCACAAATCAATACGTCATTTTACTAATATTACTCTAGGGCCAGTTGAGCTGTTCATGCAGAAATTTAAGAGTGCCATCCATCTTCATTGAATGGCCACCATTAAAAAATTCTATTGCTGTTTTATTTCCAAGATTGAACTGGTCGAAAAAGTATTTAACCTTTGCATACTCCGATGCAACCCATTCATCCGGTTGAACCAGGTCATCGTGGCCACGTTCTACCATAAAAGGCCTGGGGAAAATAAGATAGGCCATCTCGGCATAACTGAACGTACTCCCCATGTTGAAATATGGCATCTCCCATCCATCGGTATTCATAAAGCTACCAGGGAAATGCGTATCAGTTATCTTCCGGGTCCAGTCTCCGAAATCGCCTGAACATATTGAAAGGCAATAACCTTCCAATACCGCCGGTACCCGCATTGCAGCCTCACCTCCATAGCTCAGGCCATAAAAAGCGATTCTATTTCCATCAACAAAGGGAAGCGTCCTGAGCCATTGAACAGACTGGTCGTGTTGTGCAATAATAAATGAAAAAAGTGTTTTCCCAATTGTGTTGGCCTTACGATGCAGCCACCGGTAACGATCTCCTCCCCGGTAAGGATTCTGAGGTATGTATACAATGAATCCCTGGTCTGCAAGTTTAGCACCCACGTCGTTATAAGTTGTATTGTTTCCCTCAACCAGTGCCTTTGGAATATCATTATATCCATGCTGACAAACAACAACAGGCCGTCTTTCTCCGGGCTGGATATCTTTCGGTATAAGAAGGATACCTGAAGCAAAAAGATACTGGTAAACATCCAATACCACTTCATAACCTGTCCACCTTTCCTTATCATAGATCTTCCGCGTATGCGGATTTGGATCAATCAGCTTGTCTTCAAATTTCCCCAAAATTTCTTCATTGAAAATCTTTCGGTACTTATTTGCAGCTTCAATAAACCCGCCAGGTGAATAATACGGATGATAAGCTTTGGTACTCCATGTTCTTTCTCCTAATTCCGGCATCGCTTTATATAGAAAGTACCCGTTTCTTTCTTTATCCGAATCACGGACAAGCCATTGTACATGATCTTCAATTTCCCTTAACTGATGAATCTGTCGTTCCCCTACATCAAACGAACCGCGATTATCAGCAGAGACTTCATTCGTTAAAGTCAAATGGGAATCATATCCAAGAAACAAAATAAATTTTTCTAATGCAGTTTCAGATCCAAAGCTGACCGGATTATTTTTCGGGCCACTAATGAGAACTTTGGATTGAAAACCCCGCCTTGTTAATTCGTCCAGGCGATTAAACTCAGATTGCACATCTTCAAATCCGGGTGTCTGCAGCCTTCCCTTGTACCCCATTAGATCCAAACCTTCAGCCAGGCCGGGGTTCTCGTTTGATTTTTCTAATTTCTCAACCAGGCCGGGTATCGTGCTATGTTCAATTACCAGCCCGCGTGGAAAAATAAGAGACGCTATTTCGGCGTCGCCAAATTCGGAAAGAAGTTTCCAAACATTGCGGTAGATGGGTTCATCCCAAACCCGCTGTCGTGAATTAAAATAGCCGCTTATAAGAACGGCGTCAATTCTTTTGTCAACCGCGGCAGAATAAAATGCAAGGAGGCCTCCTTCACTGTAACCAGCCACGCCAATCTTCGAATCTTTGCCTGCAGATTGCTTAAACCAATCTACGGCCGATAATACTTTCTGAACTTCATAGCCAATAATGTGACGTCCCATATGAAAAGCCTGCCTGTAAATCCATTCCCGGTACGTTTGCTGCTGTTCCATTCCGGCAAAAAGAAATCTGCGGCCCAGGATAACCGGTATCAATACCTGGAATCCGTTCTCCGCAAGCCTCCGTGCAAATTGCGATTCAACCGCTATACCCGGTAACAGGCCAACAAGTTGTTCAGGCTGCTGGTCTGCATCTGGTATTGCGATAATATTAGCTTTAGGCTTTGTTTTTGGCTGAAGCAAGAGCCCCTCACCATACACCCTGTCCAATACCGGCCAACGAACCTGGTAGACCCTGTATTTTGCTGTCTCCGCAATAATTTCAGCATCATTATTAACTGAAAATTTTTGCATTAGTACTTCCGGACGTTTATCCGCTATGCCTATATTATAATTAACTAATTGCAAGGTTTTATCTTCTACCCCGATATATTTCATAAACCTTTTGCGATTAGGCTCCACCGAAAGCTCATATGCCTGGGGTGAACTAAAATCCCGGTTCCAGAATTTAGAACGGTTTATAATGGATTCATTGATTTTATTATCAATGAATTTATGCGCGCCGTCAAGCATTTTCACAGACAGGTCTCCTTCCCACGTCAGTGCCTTTGTCCCCGGCAATACCTTCGGCGTATTTTTATAAGGAAAATTTACATCAGCATGATTGGGAGCAGATTGAGCTTCCAATATGCCTGTTGCGCAAAATAAAATGAAACAAAAGAATGAAATTTTATTTTTCATTATATAATAATTGAATTATCAATTATCAATTATCAATTATCAATTATTTAAGACCTTCATCGCATTCTCCCGGTATACTTTTTTCAAAATATTGTCTTTCAAACCAAAACCATGTGACGGCCAATGATAAAATCTGAAATAATAGAAGTGTTCATCTAATGACTCAAGGATACGAAACGTGATCTCGTACATAGCCGGTTCTGGTGTGTTATCCGTTCCATATAAAAGTTTATCCTGGTACTTTTCATAGAAAGATTCCATGTACCTTGGTATGGCAGAAGTCTCTCCAAAACGGGCAGATACATCAGCATAAAGGTTCGGGTATTTTTCCAGGAGTGATCCGATAATCGAAAGGTCATATTCACAATTAGCAAAATGACAAGCTATAAAGGTTGTTTTTACATTATCCCTTACAACTTCCTCAAGGGTTTTAATGAGCGCTCCATGGCCAAGGATCCCTTTTTTGGTCATGTCAATCCGCCACTTATAAGCATTCATGAGTCCGTCATTGGTGGAATCCATTGGTAAATACATCCAATATGGTTCTGCCACATGAATGTTGATGGGTATCCTTAACTCACCGCATCTTTTCAATAAAGGTTTCATACGGGGGTCATTGATATGGGGCCCAAACCCACCCGGATAGCGTAAACCTAATCCCTTATCACTCAGTTCGCCAACACCTTGGGCCCCTGCCTTTACACATCGCTCCAGTTCTGTTACAGCTTTTTCACTCCATCCCGCCTTTTCATAATCATTGAGATCAAACCCGCACCAGACTTCAAAGCGGCCAGCATATCTCGCATATTTTGAATAAATACTGTCAAACCTGGCGCCGGTTGCCCCGCTTAAAATAATTGCCTTTTCTATACCTGCCTGGTCCATCGTTTTCACCCACTGTGCCACTTCTCCATCGGTCTTAACATAATCATGCGTATGCATATCAATCACCGGGTATTTTGCCTTCGTGATTTTAGTTTCAGGTACCCGGAAAATAGATTGAGGCCGAAAATCCTTAAGTTTTAACTCCTCGGGGTTTTGCGCACGGCAAGGTTCAAACCCGCCGAGAAAATAGAGGGTAATTAATAAGACAAGAAGTTTATGCATATCATTTGTTTTGATAAATACAGGTCAATTAGAATGTACCCGCTCAGAAAGTTGTTATTTCGGATTTACACAAATTTCACGATCCAAAATCCCTTTTTCTTTTACTCATTGTGCTGAAAAACGATTATTAAATTACCGGTGTAAAAGAAATTCTTCAGAAGCTTCTTCAATTAGTTTATTGCCAAAAGAATCAATCGCTTCAAGCACCACCTTATATGATCCAAATTTCGGCCGGGAAATTTCTTTGGTGAATACATTGTCTCCTTCCATTCTGTCACCCGCTAAGCCATCATCTTTCAATTCAACTTCAATTATTGTTGCAGGATCTTTTATTGAAATTAGTTTGGCTTTTACCTGTTTAATTTTTGAACCATCGTAGATCCTTGCCTGGAGCAAATTGTCGCCAGGCATTTTTATCCACTTTATTTTAGGTGCAGTGTTGTCCTTTCCTTTGACAATTATTTTAATTATCCCTTGCTTTATTATATGGAAAGGATACTCCGGAAGCCAGTATTCCGCAAAAAATTCAATAGGCTGATTTTCGGGACAAATGGAAGATATTAAGGGTATAGAATATTTTGCGGAACCGCCCACATAGTCAAAAGAACCCCAGTTAACGGACATCCTTGTATTGATACCATAAGGATTAACGTATTCATTCTTCGCAAATAGTTGAGTACGCTGGTATTTGCCCTGGTCCTTTACAAGTATCACGATTGATTCCCCGGGATTGGCTATTCCATCCCCATTGCCGGTGCCCAGTAATAGGGTGTCAGAAACGGTGCCTGCTTTTGCCACTGTAAATATTTTTCCATCCGCTATTTCAAAATCTTTTATTGCAGGCAGGTCTTTCTTTATGGGTATTTCAAAAAATTCAACCCATTCATTTTCATGCTCGTCCCGGATAGTTAATTTGAATTTCTCCACCTCAATACTGTCTGCCTGTACCCGGAAAGTAAATGGTACCTGGCAGCCCTGTATTTCATTCACAGCAATACTTCCAATTTTTGATTCACTTTTTATAACCTTCGCACTGTTTTTTGTCGCTGATAATTTAACACTTATATTTTTTCCCGCAGACAAGCCTTTGTTTAATAATTTTATCGAGATGATAACATCTTTCCCTTGTGTTGCCCAACTCATATTGTCTGTTTCAACTGCGGCAATACAAATATTGGGCTTATCCTCTTTTTTATTGATCCCGATATCGTGTGTGCTGCCATTTAAAGAAATTTTTAACCTGCCCGAGTTATCAGTTCGAATAGTTTTCTGAGAAGATTTTAATCTTCTGGTATCAATATCATTAACTATATATTCCTGGTTTTTTTCATAAATAGCTGGAGTAGTTATAGATAAATTCACAAACGGATATAATTCACCGTCCGGAAGAAATTCCCTGACGGAACTCCGGAAACCTCTTTTATCAACATTTTGGAGGATCGTAAACCCTGGGACATTCCGGTCGGAACTGATTGAATAATCCCAGACCGAAAAAGCCGGGTAAACATCAATATGGTCCCATTTCAGTGGCTTTGCAGGAGGATGCCCGAAAGTTTTAAACAAAAAACCAAACATTTCGCCAAGTCCGCAGGTGGAATGTTCCGCATCATAGATTTTGTATTCATAGTTATCAATAACAAGGGGCCAGATCCTGTTCATGTCCTGGTGATATCCCCGGATAAAATCCTTGTCACCATAATTGAGACGCAGGTTCATCCCGCCATAATTCTTGTACATATCAATGTGGCGGTATTCAACCGGAAAATCTTTTGGACCAACCTCGAATTCCGGTGAGCCGCAAAAATTTCCCGCTGCTGAAAATAAATGAGGATATTTTCCCCCTATCCAAAAGGTCATAAAACCACCCATTGACAAGCCGGAGATTGCCCGGTGTCCCCTGTCCGCAATTGTATTGTAATGGTGATCGATATGATCAATGAGTTCCGGATAATAGATAGGGAACTGCCGGTAAGTTTCTACAGGTCCGATATTGTATGGACGTACATAATATTTTTCATCCGGGCTCCTGTTATAACCGTCTGACTTAACCACGATAACTTCATGGGCAGATACAAAATTTGCAATATTGTCTCCCTTGTTTTCATCACCCTGGTCAAAATTCGCATAGGTATCGCCTCCATCCCCGAATGACCGCTGAGACCATCCATGCATAAAATAGATCACAGGATATCTTTTACCTGGATTGTCAAAATAACCCGGCGGGAGGAATATACGATAGTTTCTTGTCTCTTCGAATACATTGCTGTAATGCCTCGAGTCAATAATGGTTACTTTGCCTGTATGTTGAGCATTGGTGGAAGAAGGGCATGTCAGCAACAGCAATAAGCTGCGAATAAATAAGTATTTGATTTTCATGAGATCTCGAAAAAATTTCATAAATCAGATTTAGGATTTTAAACAGCGTAATTCTTAATCCTTTGTTCAGTATAATGAAAAAATTTACATCCACCGGGGCTTACATGAAATTACCTTTTCAAGATATGAAATACTTTTATACAATTAAGGTTTATAATCCAAAGAACCAATATTTTCCGGTATCCAACAAAAGATTGGTGGAAGATATATGGGTAGAAAAAATTAATGCTCTGCAAGTACCTCCCATATGGAGGATATGTGAGTAGGAAAAATAAATGATGCGTTTATACCTTAACTACATCATATTATCCCGCTGCCTGTTTACCTTATTAAAAAAAGTTTTTAGATCCATCCTCAAAAATAGAATACCTTTAAATACCTCGGTTCCCCATTTTAACTACTATCAATCGCTCAGGACAAGTATGAGGCGTGGGCATTGCAGCAGGGCCTTCCCCTCCATACATTATACTCCAGGAACACTCCGCCGTGGCGGAGCATGGGGGGCTATCTTTACGATGATTGCATTAAATCTTTTGTACAAACACTATGATCAGCATAAATTACATCATAATGAAATGTGGCTGATGAATGATTGCCCGAATTATAAAATTAAAAAAATAATCATGGATAAAACAACGAGTAAAATGAAACTTCTGTTCACGGCAATTCTTTTTTCCACTGCAACCCTCCATGCACAAACCACCCAAAAGGTAAAACAATTGGCATATGCTGATTCATCACGTCTTGTTGAAATTTTTAAGGACATTCATCAGAATCCTGAATTGGGTTTTATGGAGACACGCACCTCGGGCATTATAGCCACCGCTTTGAAAGCTTTAGGCTACGAAACAATTACAGGCATTGGAAAAACAGGTGTTGTTGGTATTTTAAAAAACGGGAACGGACCCATTGTAATGTACCGTGCTGATATGGATTGCAACCCGGTAAAAGAAACAACGGGCTTGCCTTATGCCAGTAATAAGACAATGAAAAAGGAGGATGGCGCTGAAGTCCCGGTGATGCACGCCTGCGGCCATGACGCACACGTTACCTGGTTGCTCGGTATTGCAAAAATTATGGTGACTTTAAAAGATGAATGGAAGGGTACCCTTGTTATTGTTGGTCAGCCCGCGGAAGAACCTTTGCAGGGTGCCCAGGCAATGATAGATGACAAAATGTATGATAAGGGAGTACCGGTACCTGATTATTTATTCGGTATGCATACCTGGCCAATACCGGTGGGCTATATTTACAATGTTGTCGGCGAAAGAATGGCGGGCAGTGACCAGTTGGATATTACTTTTTATGGTATTGGCGGGCACGGCGCTCACCCCGAAACTACAAAGGACCCGATAGTGATGGGTAGCACGGCTGTTATGCAATACCAGTCAATTATAAGCCGCAACATTGCCGCCCAGGATGCAGCCGTTCTCACCGTAGGTGCTTTCCTCGCCGGGTTTGTAAACAACGTAATACCCCCGACCGCCCTGTTGAAATTAAACCTGAGATGGTTCAATGATAAAGACAGGAATATATTGATGGATGGGATTAAGAGGATCAATGAAGGAATTGCCATCGCAAATAATCTTCCAAAAGAATTATACCCCACAATTAAAATGAAGGGGATGGTCTATCCGCTTGTAAATAATGCAGCAATGGTGAACAAAATAAATGCTTCTCTTGCAACTGTTATTGCCCCCGGAAAAATTATAAAGGATGTCCCGGCCGAAATGGGGTCGGAGGATTTTCCGCAACTGGTTTCCGGAATTAAAAAAGCAAGCTATGATTTCGTGATGATAGGCACCGCCAATATTGAAGTTGCGGCAATAGCATCAGCGGAAGGGAAGAAATATCCATTTTTTAATCACAATGGAAACTACCAAGTAGATTTATCTGCTATACCTCTGGGAACTCAGATTGGCGCGACAGCATTGCTGGAAATGTTTAAAAAGTAATAGCATTAGGTATAACATTCGCAAACCTAAGCTGATAATAGGTTAGGGTTCATTTTCTTTTTTTACTGCTTTACCCTTTCCCGTTTTATTTGAAAATGAAAGATCAATTGCTTACTATCTGACAAATAGCTCATTCAGTAGGCAAAACATTAGCGGCTGTGGCCCGTTGATTGCAGAATTGGCGGCGGGCGATGGGGTAATTTATCATGAGGTTACAACAAATCATTCAAAAAAACTTAATGCTGGAGAGTACATGTACATTGAGCCCGGGGCTTCGTTTTATTTTACAGTTAAAGGCACAAAAGAAATAAAAATGATATTGTTTAAGATTAAATAGTTCTATGAAATTTTTTTATTGGTTACCCCTGTTTCAAACTCGCCATATCAATAACAAAACGGTATTTTACATCATTTTTCAGCATTCGTTCATATGCCTCATTAATATATTGCATGGATATGACTTCCACCTCAGCCACGATATTTTTTTCAGCGCAAAAATCAAGCATTTCCTGCGTTTCCACTGTACCGCCAATCATAGATCCAATGATGGAGCGGCGGTTTTTAATCAGTTCAAAAGGGTTCACCCTGGGGTCCTCTTTTGGCAAACCAACTACCAGCAACCTGCCATTTACATCCAGCAGCTTTAAATATAGTTCATAATCATGGCTACCACTCACGGCATCCAGCACAACATCAAAATGACTTTTAAGTTTTTCCATGGCGCCTTCATCGGTACTCAATATAAAATGATGCGCCCCCAGTTTCCTGGCATCTTTTTCCTTTGAAGGAGAACTGCTAAGCATTGTTACTTCTGCACCCATGGCTACCGCAAATTTTACAGCCATATGTCCCAGCCCACCCAGGCCCGCCACGGCCACTTTATCGCCGGGTTTTACATTGGCATATTTTAACGGTGAATAGGTAGTGATGCCGGCGCATAACAGAGGTGCCACACCTGCCAGATCCAGTTTATCGGAAATATGATACACCCACCGTTCATCACAAACAATTTGTGTACTGTATCCCCCCTGTGCAATTGTTACTTTATCCCTTTCATAATTATTATAGGTTCCTGTCATCCCTTCTGCACAATACTGTTCCATATAATTCTTGCAGGGCTTGCATACCCGGCAACTGTCCACCATCACGCCTACTCCTGCTGTATCGCCCGGTGTGAATTTATTTACATGGCTTCCCACGCCAATTACTTTACCCACAATTTCATGTCCGGGTACCATTGGATAAATAGACTCACCCCATTCATCCCTTACCTGGTGCAAATCGGAATGGCATACGCCCGAAAATAAAATATCGATCAATACATCCTTTTCCCTTAAATCCCTTCTTTGAATTTGAAATGGCGCCAACAGTGATACCGCACTTTGGGCTGCATATGCTTTTACAGTAGTCATTGATTTCTTTTTGGGGTTTAAATGTAGGTAAATTTAAACTATTTAAGTAAAGTTTATCAATGTTACAGTTGCTTATACGTTGTGAAACCCTGACCTCGGTCGCGAAGATTTTCTTATGTCAACCGCCGGCAAGTTTAAAAAATCGCTGCCAGAATTGGCACTATAAATGTTGGCCTGGGTATCCAACATTTCAAAGGTTGGATACACTTATTAGTTATTGCCAGACAAATTATATATTTACGAAGTAAAGAACAAAACTAAAAAATATGGAAAAAGAAATTAAAAGTATCCCCCCGTACAGAACCATTGATGAATACATCGCAGGTTTCCCCAAAGAAATCCAGGAGAAGTTGGAGGCAATTAGAGCGACAATCAGAAAAGCAGCACCCGGTGCAGGAGAGACCATCAACTATGCAATACCAACTTTTACCCTTGAGGGCAACCTGGTTCATTTTGCCGGGTATAAAAATCATATCGGATTTTATCCCGCACCATCTGGAATTGAAGCATTTAAGAAAGAGCTATCAGTTTATGAAGGAGCAAAAGGATCGGTAAAATTTCCTGTTGACAAATCACTTCCATTAGGCCTGGTAACCAAAATTGTAAAATTCAGGGTAAAAGAAAATTTAGAAAGAGCTGCAACAAAAGCTAAAAAGAAAAAATAGAAATTGCTATAAACTAATCATATTCTTTACAGCATACATTTTGCGAAAAACCGTTTACAAGTCTTAAAACCATCCAAAGCCAATGCCCGTTAATCCCACCTGCATAATAAATTTTCTTTTGTCCCGTCCATCAATAGAATCTAATTTGTCTTCACGGAATTACTTACAAATGCAAGCCTCTTGCTATCCGGCGACCAGGATGGTGCATTTAAAGTGCCCTGTCCACCATTGAGATAGGCTACCACTCTTGGAGCACCCGGCTCAGTAAGTTTCATTACCCGTAGCATCACCTCTTTGTAAGATGGGTGGTCGTCAGGATCAATGTCAGGTGGAAACGAAATAAAGACCATCTGGTTGCCATCCGGGGAAATATGCGGAAACCAGTTATGATATTCATCGAAGGTCAATTGTTCCTTCCCTGATCCGTCGGGTTTCATGCGCCAGATCTGCATTGTCCCGGAAGAATTGGCATTGTAATAAATGAATTTACCATCAGGGGAATATTCCGGGCCATCCACATGGCCGGATTTATTGGCGGTAAGCGCTGTTTCCTGCCCGTCTTTAAGAGATACTTTATACAGGTTATAGATCTTGCTTCCTTTACGTTGTGCCACTATGGCCACTTCTTTGCCGTTGGGATTCCAGCCGTGAAGGTAAGAGGGAGTTTCTTCGGTAATTAAACGGGGATCACCTCCCGTCAATGGTAGTGTGTATACCGTAGAACCTCCCCCGGGTAAACCATCTCTGTGACTGCTGATCCCCAGCATTTTCCCATCGAAAGAGATCATATGGTCATTGTTATTCCTGGCAACTGCACCTGTGCTGAGCTTTTGAGGCGTACCACCTGTAATTGGTATCGTATATAGTGAACCTCCTTCATTAAGGAGCAATTTTTTCCCGTCCGGCATCCAGTTTGGTGCTTCAAATCTGCCAGGGCTTTCGCGAATTACTTTGCGGCTTCCATCGGCAACATCAAGGATCTCCAGCCTGCTTCCCATTACATCCTCATTTGGTTTCATTACAACATGTGGATTGGAAGTATAAGCATGCATAACGGGTTGATCGATTCGGACGTTCCACACTTTTGCATGGGCTAAAGCATTGGAATCATGTGAGAGGATATAAATCCCTGCAAGTACCTCATCCTTCATATCATCCATCTGATGTGAACCAACTAATTGAAGTGGCTCGCCGGCATGGGCAATCTTCATCGTCACCAGTTTTCCTATCCGTTGCAATTGTACTGTCTGACCACCTTTTTTGGAGAAGAAGAGTTCATCTTCCGGATCACGCATAAACATGCCGCGGAAAGGCCTCCACTGGAGCACAATAAGGCCGTCGATATGTTTGCAGGAATTTATACTTGCTGCTCCTTCATCGGTTGATTCCCTTATCATCCATCCGATCTTTCGGTGGCCGGCTGCACCAACGGTATCGCCCGTAAAATCAAAGTCGGCTGTAAGGATAAAGTCACCACTGATCTTCTTGTAGGCGAAATGAAATTCATCCCGGTTGAACCATATATTGTAACCTCCGCCGGCCAGATCATAGGTCTGGGTTCTCTCATCGTAAATGGCAGAACCAGGCAATTTTGGATGACCGATGTCGACGTGATCATCGAAAATGCCAACAGGATGTTGCGCAATACTCCTGTTAAAGAAAAGGGTGCTGCAAAGAAGGAGGATAAATCTGTAATTCCGGGTGAGGCAGAAACTAGATTTGGATATCATGAGTTAATCGGTTTTAAAAAATTACTTTTTGACAAGCGACATCATTATAATAAATGTTACGGCGATTTATTTCCCGGACCAGCCAGGTTGAGATATTGCGTTTCCAGGTTCCATCCTTCCAAACGGAGTTCGGTCAGCACTTGTTTTGAGTCAGCAAGCGGGCAACTAACCGTAACTGTTACTGTTTGCCCTGCTGGTATTGAAAAATAGTTGTCTGACCAGAAACTCGGCAGTACTTCTTCTCCATACCTTATCAACTGGGGGTTCATAAAAAAAGCTAGTTGTTTCGAAACATTGCTGAATTTAAAAGTACGGATGGAGCTACTATTGTTCTTCTTTTCACTTATCAATTTTACCTTCACACTTGCCACCGGCATTTGCCTGAGTGTAGTGAAATCATGACCGGGCGACATCCAGTAAACATTCTTTGAAACTGGCTTTCCCTGGCTGTCTTTTAATTCCAGTAGCACAAAAGAAATTTCACGCGTCTTGCGTAGCATTGGCTTCAGATCCAACACCACTTTGGTATCTGTCGTGTTAAGACCCGTATTGCCTTCCTGTTTAAATAAAGAGGCACCCTTCATGTCCACTAATTCCGCACTGAAATGAAGTCCTTCCCGAACCTTGTATGTCCGGTTGATCAGGGCAACAGAAGAATCGTCGAGATTTAGTTGTATATGCACGGGTTCACAGGCGTTCTTCATAAAATAATAACCTGCATTCGGTTCCAGGTACCAGTCATAGATCTGCCATACAACGCTCGGGAAAGCTGCGTTGAGTTTCCACAACATCACTCCACCTGTTTCGTTGAGTTTATGACCTACCGCTTCAAAAATTCCACGATACCCCCCTGCATTGAGTAATTGCATCTTGTCGGAAAAATCTTTCATACCCGTTGCTGCCCCATAGCGGTCAACCATTGCCTTGTAGTAAGTATCATATTTTCCATTACCCGTACAGGCATCATGATAACCCCAGGTATTGTTAAGCGGGTAAGGAAGTGTACTATCCGGCACCAGGTTGGGAATGATCTTCGCAAGCGTATTGTACGGAGGCTGGGAAGGTAACCCGGTTTCATCTTTGAACACCCAATCCTTGCCGGCATTAACCAATGAATAGTACACAGCGTCATCCTGCCAGGAATAAGGTCCTCCGCTGTACACCCCCGACGGCTGATTATCTGGCCAGGACCCCTTCCATCCGGCCGGCGTATTTGAAAACCCTGAAGAACAGGGAACAAAAGGCCTCGTACCATCGAGTGCCGCCACATTGTCCCGCATGGCATTGTAAAGTTCCTCCCGTGCATGCCCTTCATTTCCACCCGTCCATACCAGCAGGCTCGCATGGTTTCTGATCCGGTAAATTGTACTGGTTACATTCTTGATAAATATGGAGGATTCCAGTGGCCAGTCCGCCGATCCCTTAAAACCCCCATTGGTGTCGCCGGTTATCCAGAAGTCCTGCCACACCATCAATCCATACCGGTCTGCCAATTCATAAAAATCATCTGTTTCGCCAAGTCCTCCGCCCCAGATCCGCACAAGATTCACATTCGCATTTTGGCAAAGTCGTAACTCATCATCGTAACGTTTGCGGTCGCGGTTGAGCATCATATCGGGGACCCAGGCGCCGCCAACCAAATGCACTCTTTTTCCGTTTACATAGAAATCACGGCGTACCCATCCGTTTACTAACACTGTAGCAGAACTAACCGTGCGAATGCCGAAAATAAATGATGTATCTTCTAATACCTGGTTACCATTAAGATATTGAAGCCGGATGCGGTACAAAAATGCCTGTCCATAACCATTAGGCCACCATAAACGGGGAGCATGTATCAGCAATTGAGGAGTATTTGCCGGGTTTAAATTCATCTCAATTGAGCCTGGCACAGTTACCGTAGCATCCCTGGTAAACCCGATCGAAGGTCCATTAAAATTATCTGGACTAATGGTAATCTTTAACCGGCCCTCCTTAACAGGACCGCTAAAGTTCGTTAAGACCAGGTTCAATGAAATCTTCGCCAAACTCGTATCAGGCAAAGAAGGCAGATCTGTGATGATCTGCGGTTTACTAATCACTACCTGGCCCGTTGTACGGAGAAATACCGGCTGCCAGATACCTATGTTGCGATCCCTCACTTCAGGTATCCAATCCCAGCCTACCGAACTTAACATAGTAACATTTTTGCCGATATCCCCGGTAGGTCCACCGTTATCATAAAAATCATCCATCGCCTTTAATTGGGGGGTAGCTGGCAGTCCGGGATAGTCGAGCGGAAAGATCTTTACTGCCAGGGCATTGGGTTCACCGGGTTTTACAGCCTTACTTACATCAAGATCGTATTGCTCAAACATACCAGCCATCTGCGACGAATCCGCGATTAACGTCCCATTCACCCAAACCTCTGCCCGGTAATTGATCCCTTTAAAGATCAATTGAAAATGTTGTCCCTTATCAGCCGCGGGAATACGGAAAATTGTACGGTACCAATAGGGCTTTTTCCAGGGATTTGGCTCGTTGGGTATATGACTGTATTTCTCCAGGTGGTATTGATGATTGAAGGAGTCAGAAGCGTCGGGGATCAGCATATTGTTCATGCCGGTATATGGATCCGGGTAAACCTTATTCGCCACCAAACCGCTAAGTACAGTGGAAGGAACGCTGACAGGATACCAATAATTCTTCGGAAAATAATGCACAGAAGATAAAACATCCCCTTTCTCCTTTATAACATAGGACGACTGCATCTCAAACCTGGTAAGACTTACCTGCCTGATGGACGATGATTGTGCATCCGAAACCACCGGAAGCAAAACACAGGCACAAACAGCCGGGATCATTAGGTAACCAATATTTTTCTTCATAGTTGTTAACTTTAATTAAAGGACAAACTTATTAATTTATTATTTTTTAAACCGGTTTATATTAGCCAGGCGCAGGCTTGTAAACCAGGGAAACCGCTACTAAATTATTATCGGTTCTTTATTCCCGGTAAAAAATGGCTGGTTCTATTGTATAAAAATCCGGTTGCATTAAAGGAGGATCACCTGTAATCATGGTTGCAATAAGTTTTTTAAAGGGATTAATAAATTTCAGTTAATATTTAAGAAATGCAGATTTTAATGTTAGCTGAGCAAAAGTAAAACTCAACTGCTGAATAACTGCTTTTTATGCTACATCTGTACTACATCATGGTTTAAATAAGTGTCTTTTACTGTTATACAGGCCACATCATTCCATATCATCCGTGACCTCATTTCTTTCATTTTATTCCCCAACGAACCCAAATATGGATAGCAAAAATTTCATTTTTAAGCAGCTTCCTGATAAGCAGATTTGTCATATTTAGTATTAGAAACTACTGTTAAGTTAAGTGTGAATTGGCAATAGTAGATGGTCAATTTTTCACCATTCATCATTCACCATTCTCCATTCACCATTCGCAAAACGAAATGTCATTTTACTATTAACATAGTAATACTTTCTTTATATTTCCCTATTTTAGTTAAACGAAGAGAGTTTTTATAAATTATAAACCGATAGTATGTTACCTGTGTTGAGAGAAAAACTATTCCCGTTTTTATTCTTACTAAGCATATCAGTCAGTGTATTTGCTCAAACCCCTCCGGGGACAATACCTGATTTCAAATTCTTTAAACTGGACAGGAGTTCTTTCACTAACAGGAACCTTGCAGCAAACAAATTAATATTCTTTTGTTTTTTTGATATTAGCTGCGACCACTGCCAGCACGCCATTGATAAAATTAACAAACAATATAACGAGTTCAAAGGAGCTGCGATTTATTTAATAACATGGGATAACCAGAACAGCATTAATTTATTTATGAATAGATATGGTCCGGGTTTGCCTGGCAAAAAGAATGTAACTATATTACAGGATTTGAATCACGAATTCATAAATAAGTTCAGGCCAAAGAAATACCCTTCCATTTTTCTGTTTTCCCGGGATAAAAAACTAATGCTGTATGATGATAACCCGGACAATTTGTACAAATTTTTGAACCAAATTAAACTGGCCGCGAAGTAGTCGCTAAAATGGGGTATAAGCGTGCTATGTCAAACATCCAATGACTCATAATCCGCGAATTTTCACGGTGAGTCGCCATTGGTGGGGATCCACATTAACCAGGTATAGCGCAGTATATATCTGGTGTCATGGAATGCACCCTTGCACTATACGCACAGAATTTAATTTTTATTTTTCCCCTGATTTCGAGGTACCGGGCCCTGACTGCCCAAATAATATAGTGATGAGTTTTATCCGGCATATCCAACATAAAACTATGGGAAAGAGACTGGGAGCAAAAGCAATGCTTGCTTGCGGCCGCAACAGTTATTGTGTAGTAAAGATGAATTAAGAAATGGTGAATTGCCTGGTTGATGTAGTATTGATGTAGTAAATAGTTATGAACTTGCAGTTTTCTCTTATAATTTTGAATGTAATATTTATAGATATTAAATAATCACGATTACCTGTATATTGGATTTCAAATAAAAACACGATATGAAATTTCTAACCATCCTTACTCTACTTTTCTTTTACCAGCTGTGCCAGGGCCAGGATTCCCATATAGGTATTTTTGATAAAAGCGCCGATATTGGCAAACCCAAAAATGCCGGATCTGCCCGTTATGACGAAGTTTCCCAGTCTTATTATCTGAAAGGCTCGGGCTATAATATATGGTTCAACAGAGATGAGTTTCAATATTTATACAAAAAAATAAGCGGAGATTTTATTCTTACAGCCAATTTTGAATTCCTGGGAGAAAAAGGAAATGGCCACAGAAAAATAGGCTGGATGATCCGCGAATCTTTAGATGAAGGAGCAGCAAGTTATAATGCCGTAACGCACGGCGATGGCCTTGTTGTCTTACAATGGCGACCTTTAAGGGGTGCTTATATGAGGGATCCGGAGGAAGAAATATTCTTTGCCAAAAAATTTGTTTTTCAAACGATTCAGATGGAGCGAATCGGTAAAATGATAACCATGAGAGTGGCCAGTTGGGGCGAACCCTTGCAGGATGTTGGCTCTACCCCAATGTATAATATGCGAGATTCTGTATTCGTTGGCTTGTATATTTCTTCGCATGATTCGGACAAAGTGGATGAAGTTAAAATCTGGAATGTTCGTATTGACAAGCCGGTTAACAATAGGTATAGCCCCAACCCACAAACGGTCTTGCCACCTGTGCAGGGTGTTTTGGGTTGTCGTTTGGAAACAATGAATGTGTTTGATGGTTTTAGAAAAGTGATCCATGAATCAACCGGCAGATTTGAAGCACCCAATTGGATGCCGGATGGTAAAAAACTCTTATTTAACGAAAAAGGGTCAATATATACAATTCCTGTAGAAGGAGGTACTCCGGAGAAAATAAATACTGGTTTAGCGGATAATATTAATAATGACCACGGTATTTCTTTCAACGGTAAAATGCTTGCCATCAGTCACCAGAGAGCAGGCTTGCCCGGTGGCGGATCTACTGTTTATACACTGCCGCTTACAGGTGGGGATCCAAAATTAATTACAGAACAAACACCTTCTTACTGGCATGGCTGGGCCCCAAATGGAAAAGAAGTCGCAGTTGTTGGCCAGCGAAACGGTAGTAAGATCTATAATCTTTATAAGGTTTCAACTGATAATGGTGCTGAAACTGCTTTGACAAATAATACCCAGGGACATGTGGATGGACCCGAGTATTCCCCCGACGGGAAGTTTATTTATTACAATGCAAACCCGACAGGCACCATGCAGATCTGGCGAATGAAACCGGACGGCACATTAAATGAACAACTTACTTTTGATGAACGTCATAACTGGTTTCCGCACATATCACCGGATGGTAGGTGGATGGTTTATATTTCTTTTCCTAATGATATAGAGCCAAACGGTCATCCATCCTATAAAAAGGTAACCTTGAATTTAATGCCGGTAGCAGGCGGCGCACCAAGGGTTATTGCTTATCTATATGGAGGTCAGGGCACACTTAATGTCAATTCCTGGTCGCCTGATAGTAAACAAATAGCTTTTGTAAGTAATTCTGAAAAATCACAATAAGGATATACTGCCGGGAAGCTGTCTAAATTTCAGTTCCCGGGTTTTTTATTAACCTGAATTCCAGTTTTTAATTAAAAATTCACTCTGAAGAGTCAAAGATGTTTTTTCTCTTAAGCAAATCGTGCACCTTCTGTATCTACAGCGGGTGCTTCTTTTTGCCTTTTTACACCTCCTTTCACCCCATATTTTTACTTCAAAAAGTTTAATGCAAAGTACCCCTTTTACGTGGCGGAGCCGCGTGGCTTTTTTGATGTAAGAAAGATGTATTAAAATAAGCAAATTGAGCGTCAGCGCACTTCATGATGTAGTATTGATGTACTGTTTTATAGGGTATCGGCCTAAATCATATATTAAATTTGTAGAGACCAACTTCCCGAATCAATAATTACTGTTTGATCTTTTTATCACAATTTAACTACGCTTGTTTATGAAAAAAATTAACCTGCTTATTAAAGGGCTATTGCTGTTCGCTGCCTTAATTTTCACTACCGGAATTTTTGCTCAGAAAATAGTTAGTGGCCGTGTTCTTAATGAAAATGATAAACAACCTATTCCGGATGCTTCCATCCTGGTAAAAGGTACAAAAACCGGTACGAGAACAACCGGTGAAGGAACATTTTCGATAAGTGCTCCAAAAGATAACAGTGTATTGGTAATTACTGTTGTAGGATTTGAAAAAATTGAAATTCCTGTTTCCGGTAGAACCACAATTGGAGATGTTAGTTTAAAGTTAGTTGCTGGTAATCTGAATGAAGTGGTTGTAACAGGTTATTCTGCCCAAAGGAAAAAGGATATTACCGGCTCCGTGTCAGTAATAAATGTAAACAATTTAAAAGCAGTACCCTCAGGTACCATCGAATCATTGTTGCAGGGCCAGGCTTCCGGTGTTACGGTCATCAACTCAGGCGCACCCGGTAGCCCGAGTAATGTAAGGATACGGGGCATCACTTCTGCGGGCAGTACTGATCCTTTGGTCGTTATAGATGGTACTCCCGGAAATATGCATGATCTGAATGTAAATGATATACAGTCTATCCAGGTATTAAAAGATGCCGGAGCTGCTGCTATTTATGGTGTTCGCGGCTCAAACGGCGTGATTATTATCACCACAAAAAAAGGAAAGCATGGGAAACCGGTTGTTACTTATGATGCTTATATAGGAACTCAACGTCCTCTCAAAGAAGGATGGAATCTTGCCAACCCTACTGAAAATGCAAATGCTATTTGGGAACAATATAAAAATACCGGCATTGCTGCCTCTCATAAGCAATATGGCAGCGGAGCCACTCCTGTAATTCCGGATTATATTACACCTACGGCCGGGAAAGAAGGAGATCCCGGTACAAACCCTGCAACATACGCTTTGTACACTAACCAGATTACAAAAGCCAACAAATCAGGAACTGACTGGTTTCATGAAATATTCAAGCCCGCGTTGATTCAGGATCATAATATATCAGTAAGTGGCGGAGGTGATAAATCAACATTCCTGTTTTCTATGAATTACCATGATCAGGATGGCACATTGATTTATAACTATCTGAAGCGTTATTCTGCAAGGTTAAATTCCACATTTGATATTTCTGATCATATACGTATTGGCGAAAACGCATACTTCATTTACAAAAAGAATCCCGGATATTTAAATTTACCGGGTGTTAATAATGGCAACTCTATTAATTATGCTTTTCGCATGCCAGCGATTGTCCCCGTATATGATATAAATGGCAATTTTGCCGGAGGTGGTTCCCAAAGTTTGGGAAACGCTTCTAACCCTGTTGCAGTTATGGCCCGCACTAAGGATAATAAAGGGAACGACTGGCAGGTTATGGGCAATGTGTTTGCTGAATTGGATTTTTTGAAACATTTTACTTTTCGAAGCAGTTTTGGTGGTGCCCTTGATTTTTTCAATAGTAATAGTTTTGTTTTTACCGCTTATGAGGCTGCTGAAAATAGTCAGAATCCAAACAGCTTTATTGAAAATTATGGTTACACCAGTAGCCGTACATGGACCAATACACTCAAATATTCGAACACATTTTTTGGCAAACATAAAGTAGATGTGGTGGCCGGAAGCGAGGCTATCAGTAATTACGGACGGGCTGTCTCAGCAGCAAGAGGAAGTTATTATGTCACTAATCTGAATAACCTTACGGTTGATCAGAATCTGTGGACACTTAATTTTGGGTCTTCTACCAGTCAGTCCAATTCCAATATTGCTTATAATGGTTTTCAGACTCCTTATGAAAACGCTTTATTTTCCCTGTTTGGCCGGCTCGACTATGCATTTAATGATAAATACCTTTTATCTGCCACTGTACGCAGGGATGGTTCCTCAGTATTTTCGAAAGATTCCCGGTATGGTAATTTCCCATCTGTAACGGCGGGTTGGAGAATTTCACAGGAGAACTTTATGAAGGATATTTCCTGGCTCAATGATTTGAAGCTTCGTGGCGGATGGGGCAAGCTCGGGTCTATCAGCAATGTCAATCCCACTAATCCCTATACTTTATTTGCTTCGAATTCTGTTTATTCCTGGTATGATATTAATGCTTCCAATGTATCACCTGTGCAAGGTTTGTATACGCAGCAATATGGTAATCCTTTCACTACCTGGGAAGAAGATGTAATAACCAATATTGGATTGGATCTTACCATTTTTAAAAACAAACTTGAACTTTCTTTAGAATGGTATAAAAAAGATATCAATGGGTTATTGTTCCAGTCATCTCCGGCTGCACAGTTAGTTGGTAGCGCGATTGCCCCTTTCCTCAATTTTGGTAATATATCAAATAAGGGTATTGATTTTGGAGCGACTTATCATGGCAAAATCAAAACAGATTTTTTTTATGATATTACGGGAACATTTACCTCTTATAATAATAAAGTAGTGAGTGTACCGGGGCCAACAATATACAGGGATTATGGAAATTCAAGGCTTGAAGCGGGTTATCCTATCGGCTCCTTTTTTGGATATAAAGTGACAGGAATATTCCAGAGTGATGCGGAAGTTTCTAAAGCGCCAACCCAGGAAGCAGCAAAACCGGGACGCTTCAGGTATGCAGATGTTAATGGCGACAATATAATTAATTCGGCAGACAGAACACATTTTGGTGATCCTAACCCAGACTTTACCGCAGGTCTGAATATTGGTATGGCTTATAAGAATTTTGATTTTTCAATGTTCTGGTATACCTGTGTGGGTAATGACCTGATTAATGGGGTAAGGGCATCTGTTGATTTTCCGCAACAATTTGATGTGGCAATCAGTAAAGATGCAGTTTATAATTCGTGGAGACCCGACAGGCCGAATGCAAAAGTTCCAATTCTTGAACGGTCGGCAAACTTCAGCAATATTGCAGTATTCAACTCTTATCTTCTGGAAAGTGGATCTTATTTGCGTTGCAAGAACCTTGCCCTGGGGTACTCATTGGCACCGGATAAATTTAAATACCTGGGAATTTCCAAATTTAGGATATATGTGCAGGCTGTTAATTTGTTTACAGTAACAAAATATACAGGGCTTGATCCTGAATTGCCCGGAAGTACGCTTACCAGCACCAATTTTGGCGTTGATGGAGGTACCTATCCGGCCAATCAGCCCATGTATACTGTGGGAGTTAATGTTACTTTTAAATAACCTTTAATTATTATAAAATGAAACGATATTATAAAAAATATGCGGCCGTTGCCATCCTGGTCAGTATGGTTGCCCTGATATTTTCCTGTAGCAAATTTTTGGATAAAAAACCGATTGGCTCACTTTTAGAAACTAACGTAACTACCAAGGCTGGCGTGCAGGCACTTCTTATCGGCGCCTACTCCTTATTAGACGGCCAACTGGGATTAAGCATTGGCACCATAAATACCACCGGGTACACCTATGGCGCTGCCTGTTCTAACTGGGTATATGGGAGTATATGCGCAGATGATTCATACAAAGGATCAACTCCAACCGACCAGCCTCCGATGGTGCTGTTAGCTACATGGTCTTTATCTACAGCTACCACTTCCTATATGAATTTCAAATGGCAAATACTTTACAGCGGTATTCAGCGTGCAAACGATGTGTTGAGGACATTGCCTAAAGTAGCAGACCTTACTGATGCCGAGAAAAAAATTATGGAGGCGGAAGCAAAGTTTTTACGCGCGCACTTTCACATGGATGCTCAAAAGATGTGGAATTATCCCCCCTATGTAGATGAAACCATTTCTTTCGATAATGGAAGTACGCCCGTACCTAATGTAGATGGTTCGGGAAATTTTATTGATATATGGCCAAAAATAGAAGCCGACCTGGCGTTTGCTATTACTAATCTGCCCGCTACTCAACCGCAGGTAGGAAGAGCAAACAGTTGGGCAGCCAGGGCCTATCTTGCCAAAGCTTATATGTTTCAGGATAAATATACCCTGGCAAAACCTGTATTGGAAGATCTGATTGCAAATGGTGTTACTGCAGGAGGCAAAAAATATGCACTGGTAAATTTTGAGGACAACTTCAATGCACAAACAAAAAACAGCGCGGAATCAGTCTTTGCCTGCCAGATGTCGGTAAACGACGGATCCCAGTTGAATGGTAATTTTGGTGACGTATTAAATTTTCCCAATGGATCAGGTGCTCCGGGCGGTTGCTGCGGATTCAATAATCCATCCTTTAATCTTGCTAATGCATTTAAGACAGATGCAAACGGATTGCCATTACTGGATACATGGAATGATGGAAAAATTGTGAGTGACAGCTCAAACTCCGGTGCAAATCTATATAAAGGTACCTTAGATCCGCGCATTGATCTGACCATGGGCAGACCTGGACTTCCATACCTGGACTGGGGCCCTCAGTCAATCGCCTGGATCCGAAGCCCGGCAGACAATGGTATATTTAGCCCAAGAAAGAACGTATATGCCAAAAGCCAGTTTGGAACGCTTTCATCCACCGAAACAGCCTTCTGGGGAGCTACACAGATAAATGCTAACAATTATACTTTTATTCGTTTTGCCGATATTGTTTTATGGGCAGCCGAATGTGAGGTAGAAGCAGGTAGTCTTGATAAAGCACAGGAATATGTCAACCAGGTAAGGAACAGGGCCGCTGATCCTTCCGGATGGGTTTATAAAAATGCTACCTATAGCGCATCCACCTCAAAATACTCTCCGCAAACAACTCCTGCGGATAATTATTTGATTATGCCTTATTCAGCCGGTAATTTTACTACAGGTGGAAAAGATTATGCCCGTAAAGCCGTTCAGTTTGAAAGAAGATTAGAACTTTCAATGGAAGGTCATCGATTTTTTGATCTGCAACGCTGGGATAATGGCACTGGCTCGATGGCCAATACACTTAATGCTTACCAGGCAGTTGAAAAAAACCGGCAATCATTTTTTTATGCAAATCCAACGGCTCAGTTCCACAAGGGTATTAATGAGTTTTACGCCGTACCTCAGGCGCAGATAGATATTCAGAATTCAACAGGTACGGTCTCTTTAAAACAAAACCCTGGTTATAATTAACGCATATCGAAAAACTGGTGTTCGGTTATTGGTAAATTAGCAGCTTAATTTGTGAATGCCCGCCAGGCTCTTCACCGATCGGACAGGATGAATGGTCAATCACAGGCATTGACCATTCATCATTCACCATCTACCATCCTCCATCCACCATCCTCCATTCACCATCCTCCATTCACTATCCTCAATTCACCAGCCACCATCCAGTTAAAATATCATTTCATTAGATCAAACTTATTTTATATATTGATTTTATTTTACTAAACACTATTTCTATGAGGCAATTATTGTTATTTATTTTAGTTACGGCGACTTTCAGTTTTTTTGTTTCAAATAATGCTTTGGCAGACGAACATAAAACATTGGCAATCGGCAGCAGGGCACCCGTTTTTAAATTACCTGGCATCGATGGGAAAACATACACCTTGTCTTCATTTAAAAATGCAAAGATCCTGGTGATCGTTTTCACTTGTAACCATTGCCCTACAGCCCAGGCTTATGAAGAAAGACTGATTAAGCTTGCAAAGGAATACCGGCCGCGTGGAGTGTCACTGGTGGCCATAATGCCAAATGATCCAAAATCTGTTCAATTAAATGAATTAGGGTATGCAGACATGGGGGATTCTTTTGAAGAGATGAAATTACATGCAAAACGAAAGAATTTTAATTTTCCCTATTTATTTGATGGCGATCATGAGATTGTGGCAAAAGCTTATGGGCCGGTAGCCACTCCGCATGTCTTTATTTTTGATAAAGAACGGATATTAAGATACCAGGGCCGTATTGATGACGTCGAAAAACCTACAGGTGTTCCTAAAAATAAGGACGCTCAAAATGCCATTGAAGCATTACTGTTGGAAAAAGACATAGAGGTACAAACAACAAAAGTATTTGGTTGTTCCATAAAGTGGGCCGAAAAGGAGGACCTTGTTGCAAAGAGTGACAGGGAATGGGCCACCCATCCTGTAACGCTGGAGATGATTGATGAAGCCGGGGTAAAAGATTTACTTAAAAACAATACAGATAAATTACGGTTAATAAATGTGTGGGCCACCTGGTGCGGGCCATGTGTAAATGAATTTCCTTCCTTTGTAAAAATCAACCGGATGTATAGAATGAGAGATTTTGAATTCATTACCATAAGTGCAGATAACCCTGAAAAGAAAAATAAGGTATTGAAGGATCTAAAAAATCTCCAGGCCGCAAATACCAATTATTTATTCAGTGTGGATGATAAATATAAATTGATTGAGGCGGTGGATCCCGCCTGGTCAGGCGCGCTTCCCTATACGGTTTTAGTTGAACCGGGGGGTAAAATTGTTTATGCAAAACAAGGAGTTATTGATGTTATGGAAATGAAAACAAGGATTGTTGAAAATAAATCAATTGGAAGGTTTTATTAAATTAAACTGGCAGCAGAGACCCGGAATGCCCGTAGATTTTCCTGTTTTCAGCGCCTGGACCATTGCCCGGACTTTATTTTGATACGTTGGTTCGTGTTCACGCCATCTTACCTAAATATAAATTTTACGATGAAAATTCCAGGAGAAATTCAAACAAATTTGTGTCCCTGGGAATTTGTAGTTTTTTTCTAAGCCTGTAACGGCTGATCTCTACTCCCCGTACTGATATTTTCAGGTGTTTTGCAATGTCCTTGCTGCATAAATTCATATGCAAATATGCACAAAGTTTAAGTTCGGTAGGAGTTAAGTTAGCATAACGCTTTTTTATTAATCTCAAAAAGTCAAGGTGTACTGTATCGAAATGAGTGGCAAACTGATGCCATTCCTCATCCATATTATCCTCATCTTTTAAAGTCCGTATCAACTTCTTAAAATCATCAGGTGAAAGCTCACTGCCCGGGTTCTTTTTTAACCGGGTAAGTTCTTCCTTGACTTTGGAAAGAAGATCTCCTTTTTGCACTAAGTGCATGGCAACTGAAGCCAGCTCGGTATTTTTATTCTTTAATTCCGCCTGTAATTTTTCATTCCTTAAAGCAACTATTTCTTTCTCTGACTTTTCAAGTTCCAACTGATGCAAATACTGTAAATGCTTTTGCTGTTTCTCATGTTTTTCTTTTTGCTTAAGAAATATACTTTTTAGCTTTCTATAGAAAAGGTAATTAAATGTTATAAAAAGTATAATATAAATAGAATAGGCAAGAGATGTTTTATACCATGGCGGCAAAATTTCTATATCATACCTGGTAATTTCAGATTCAATGCCTAAATTGGTTCTAGCCTTTACCAGGAAGCTATAATTTCCGGCAGATAAATTTGTATACTCCTTTTCTGTTTTTTTTGTCCAGTCAGTCCATTTTTCATCATAACCTTTTAAAAAAT
>JBDTWP010000024.1:0-32685 GCA_040006615.1 Ferruginibacter sp. | reverse complement strand
TATTTCCTGAGCCACAGGCCTTTAACTATAAACAGGTGTTGGTAAAAGTTCCGAGCCTGGATGGTAGTGGTAAGATGAGTAAGAGTGAAAACCAGATGGCTACCCTGTTTTTGACTGATGAAGACGAGATAATCAGGAAAAAAGTAATGAAAGCAAAAACGGACAGCGGTCCCGCTGAAAATAAGTCGGTCATGCCCGTGTATATTGAGAATATTTTTGGACTAATGAAGTTGGTCAGCAGCGATGAAATGATCACAAAATATGAATATGATTATAACAATTGTACAATTCGTTATGGCGATTTGAAAAAACAATTAGCGGAAGATATGGTAAATTTTATCTCCCCTATCCGTATTAAAGTTGATGCTATTATGAATGACGAAAGATATTTAAAAGATGTAATGGAAAAGGGAGCGGAAAAAGCAAGGAAAAGTGCAAAAGCAACTATGATCCTGGTAAGGGAGGCAATGAGGCTGAATTATTAGAAAGCGCCGCGGCAAAGTTTGCATCCTTCAAAAGGCCGGTAACCCTTCTGATATATCGAGCGGTTGTTGCCCTTTGGAATATTGCGGTTATTCGAGGAGGCTAAGGGGAGTTTTTATAACCAGAATATTATAATGTTTGCTTACTTTCAATTATTGGTAAAAAATCAATTCTAAATTTTAAATATTATCCTCCAGGGGATGGCCATGGCAAAAACAAGAAAACCAAAGCATATCGCAGTGGCCGGAAATATTGGCGCGGGCAAAACTACTTTAACAGAAATGCTGAGCAAGCATTACAAATGGATACCGCAATTTGAGGATGTGGATCATAATCCTTATTTAAATGATTTTTATGAAGATATGCCGAGGTGGAGTTTTAACCTGCAGATATTCTTTTTAAACAGCCGCCTAAAACAGTTACTGGAAATTTACCGTGGCACCGAAACTGTGATACAAGACAGGACTATTTACGAAGATGCCAATATATTTGCGCCTAACCTGCATGATATGGGATTGATGGGTAAGAGAGACTTTGATAATTACTATAAGTTTTTTGAAACCTTGAAAACAATGGTTAAGCCTCCCGACCTTCTGATCTATCTAAAGGCGTCGGTCCCCACACTAGTTGCACAGATACAAAAACGCGGGAGGGAATATGAGGAAAATATCAGGCTGGATTATCTTAAAAAATTGAATGATTATTACAACCATTTCGTTGAAACTTACAATGAGGGCCCTCTTTTAATTATTGATGCGGATATTGTAAAGTTTGCGGAAAATGAAGAGCACCTGGGCCAAATCATTTCAAAGATTGATGCTACATTATTTGGGCTATTTTGATATTAGGGGGTAGATTATTGCTTATCGGGCAGGGTTGACAGAAACATCCTGTAAATGAAATGCCCAAACCTAAGATTCAATACCTAAACCGCTAACTTATCAGTTGATTCTTCATAGCGAAGAAAACCAGGCCTACTGAATTTTTTACCCCAAACCGCTCCATCAGGCGGTCCTTTATCGCTTCTACCGTGCGGGCGCTGATATCCATTTTAAGTGCGATCTCTGATGCGGTAAATTCCATACACACAAGTGTCAGCACTTCTTTTTCTTTCTCGCTGATAACAATTTCCGAGTTCAGGCTTGGATTGAATCTTTGTTTGCTGTAATTCTTTTTTATGAGAACTTTATTTACAAAAGGATTCAGGTAAAATCCGGTACTCATTACGTCCATAATCGCCCTTTTTATTTCTGCCGGTTCTGTACTTTTTAATAAATATCCGGCTGCCCCGCAGTCCATTAAATGACCAACAAACCTTTCGTCTTCATACATCGTCAAAATAATCACCCTGATATTGGGAAACTCCCTGGTTATTTGTTTGGTAGCTTCTATTCCGTCCATTACCGGCATCCGGAGGTCGCAAAGAATGATATCGGGAGCGGCTTCAGGTATTCTTGCCAGAAGTTCTTCGCCATTCTCAGCCTCCATCACAAATTTTATATTGGTATAAGATCTCATGGAAAGGATAACTCCTTTTCTGAAGATCTTATGATCGTCTGCGATGGCTACTTTAATTAAACTCATACGATTGGCGTGGTGCAAATTTAAGTAAAGATATGGGTTTTGATAGCTGATTTAACCGGGCAGGCACAACAAATGTCAAATCGAACAACCGGTAAGCGGGTCGAGGGGGTAAAATCAAAAACCAGATCATGTTTAATAGCTGTTGTCTTTAGGAATTTCTAACGTGACCTTGTAATAGGTATGGCTGGGATCTATTTCGAAAAATATGCGGCCGTTCAAAACTTTTATTCGGCTGGCTATATTTTTTAACCCAAGTCCGTGAGAGACATGGTTGAGCCTTTCAAATTCCGCCTGTACAATGCCCTGACCATCATGATGTAGCCTCAGGTAGGTGTGGGTGGCATTTGCATTTTGTGTCAGGTGTATAAAGCCCGCGTTGCTGTGTTTAATGATATTGTTTATCAATTCCTGCATTATCCGGAATATCAGCAATTCCTGCTCAAGTTTCAGCCGGACGCGATAATCATGAAACCGTACGCTGGCATTCAAAGTGCCACTGCCATTGATTTTCTGAAAAAGGTCACTCATTGCGCTTTCCAGGCCGAAATTTTTGAGTGTTGGCGGCATCATGCTATGACTGATATTACGTATCAGTTGTATGGCATCATCAATGATCTGTTTGGCGCTGAATATCGATTGTAATTGAGCATCGGGCTCCTGGTTAATCATGTTTTCACTTAAGTATAATCTTGCGGTAGCCAATAATGGCCCTACGTCGTCATGCAGATCGGCAGCTATGCGGTTACGTTCCTCTTCCTGGTATTTTATTGAGGCATTTAGAAGAATCTGTTGTTTCTCATCCTCTAATTTTTGCAATTGATTGTTGAAGCGACTAACCTTTCGCTGGTGAAGAATTACAAAAAATACAATTCCAAGCGTAAGACTTACCATAGCAAGTGTACCAAAGAGCATTATATAAGTAAACCCAGAAGAAGCGTTTGTAGTTACTTGCAAAAAAATCATTAGGTGGGTTACTGGTTAGCTTGATTGTTATAAGGTGTGAAAGAATCTAAAATCTCATTTACATTTGTTTGAATATTTGATTTAGTATCATTTGGTGCAAAATAATAGTTAATCATAACTGCTATACATAGAATTATATCTTTAATTATTGTAAAAAGATCATAAATTAAATTGTACTGAAATTTAAAAATTTCGTTTTTTATTGCTGTTTTAGAGTAAAGGAATAGGAAAAAATTACCCGAGAAATAAAGTAGAAAACCAGTAGAAACCCAGAAATTCATTGATAAGTAAATGGGGGTTGACAAATTATATTGTATCTTTTCATAGAGAGAATAAATTATTAGTAGTATAAAAAAAAGGCATTCAATTGCTAATGGTAAAAAGTCATTTTGATGTTCTATACTATAATAATAATCGTAGAGTGAAAAAAAAATAAAAAATGTTGTAGCGAAAACTAAAAGGTATTTTAGCTTTTTATTGATTAAAGTGTAATAGTAATAGTTACATAGTAAAGTAAATTCAAATACAAGAGCTAATCTTTTTAAAATCGAGGAAGTTATAACTCCATTTTCAATATAATAACCAAAAAATAATACTAAAAAGATAAAAACTGCATAAACTAGTATATAAATAAAGAATGCCTTTCCTTCTGTTGTTACGAATAATTTTTTAAAAAAAATCGCACAAAGAATGAAAGGCAGAAGCTCAATTGAGTAAGTAAGAAAAGTCAGAATCTGCAAAGTAGAAGTTTTTTTATAAAAATAACCAACTACTGAACAAAAACAAAATTTACTTAGTTATTCAAAAACAATGTTTCTATCCACTGATGCATGGTAATGATTTTTAGAGGTTTAATTAATAGTTTCAATGCAAACTTGCTTCAAAATTATATTCTGGACAAGGGGTAAAAGCACGTACAAAGACTGTTATTGACCTGGAATCAAGTGCCTGTAAGGTTTTTGTAGGAAATACTTAGTATAAAAACATTAAAAACGGGGTAATTATACGAAATGAAATAGTAAAATTACTATGCATAAATACGATATTAACTATCGTATGTTTACTTTACATGGAGAGATTCATACGTTGAAAGTTACTTTTATAACTAAAGTGAGGAAGTATTATATAATTAATTTATACAATACTGTCATTATCTGTTTTGGGAAACTTCGGTTTCCAAAATTAGCGTAATTAGTGGAGAGAGTCTAGGTTTGAAATGAAATATTTAGAATAATTGATTAAAACCAGCTACCAGACACAAACAGATTTTACAGAGGTATTGACGATAGCGGAACTTTAAGTTTTTGAATTTTTCATTTCGCTATATAAATTAGGTAAAGAATCTGGCTCAAACATAACAAGGACTGAAATGGCGCGATTGTAGTAAAGCAGAACAAACTTTTTGGCCTAAATATATGTACCTGATGATTTATATTTATATATCGTGAGTAAAATAACGATAATGGCTATACGTAAAAATACTGAGTGCCAGTACGCAATATGATGTGAATAACGGCGTTATTATGTTACTTATCTAATTCTTCAAAACTTGTTTTTTCACCTTTTTGAGTAAAATTTAGAAATACATTTACTACTATGGTATTAACCATATTAAAACACTTAATTTTACTAGGTAAATCACCGTACCAATACTTATATCTATGACAACCAGCTCTCTTATTAAAATTGCCATCGCAGACGATCATAAAATATTCCGGGATGGCATAAAAATGGCCCTCTCCGGTAAGGAGAATTTAAGAATGCTATGGGAGGCGGAAGATGGGAAGGATATGATGCATAAAATTGCCATTAAAAAACCCGATGTCTTGTTAATGGACATCAGGATGCCGGAAATTGACGGGATCAATGGTATTGAACTGATCCGTAAACAGCACGATGACATCAAGATAATCGTACTCACCATGTACGACGACCACCAGATGATCAGTAGAATGATGGAAATGGGGGCGAATGCATACCTCACCAAAACAACGGATCCCGACGAGATTTATGAAGCTATACTTACCTGTATGAACGAAGAATTTTATTTTAACGACCTGGTTAATAGGGCAGTGATGGGTAAATTGATGCAAAAGAAGAATGTGCGGAAGCACTATGGTACCACTTTAGCGATACATTTCAACGAAAAGGAAATTAAGATCCTGCAATTATTGGCGGAAGATAAAACCACCGAGGAAATATCAAAAGTAATATTCCTTAGTCCACGCACGATAGAAACCATCCGTCAGAATATGAAAAGCAAGGTAAATGCCAAAACCATCGGAGGGCTTTTGATGTACGGGATGCGCAATAAATTGATTGAATGATGTTTCGGATAAATAGACCTTTAAACCGCTGCTCAGAATGTGACCAACCCATTTTTTACTGCATAAATAGCCAGGCCTACCCTACTTTTTACATTTAATTTATCAAATAAGGAATCCCTGAAATTATCTATGATCCTTGGTGTAAGATTCATTTTTAATGCTATTTCCTTATAGGTCAGCTCAGTACTGGCCAGTTTTAAGAAATTTATTTCTGTATCGCTTAGGATCGCTTTTTCAATAGAGCCATGGTTGTCGCTGTTTTTTCTAAACAGGTTACCCAGTTTCCCGGTAGTTTGATGTGAGTAATAAAAACCATCCCTGGCAACAGAATTTAGGGCAGCCTTTAATTCATCCGGATGAATATCTTTTTTCAGGAACCCCCTAACACCTACTTGTAATAAACGGATCAGCGCAACTTCGGAGTCGTACATGGTAAGTATTAAGATTTTTATTTCCGGATGGTATTCGTTTATCCATTTGGCGGTATCATAGCCATCCAGTTTGGGCATGTTAAGGTCAAGAACCACAATACCTGGTATATAGCCTTCTTCTATAATTTTTATTAATTCGATACCATCGCCTGCCATATTAATTACATTAAACCCCGCGAAAGTATTTATAAGTGAGGCCAGTGCGTTTCTGAGCAGGATATGATCATCCGCTAATATGATAGTATTAACCATTTTCGTTTTGATTAAAGGGTATCGTAATAATTAATTGAGTGCCATCCTTACCACTGGTTATTGAAAAATCCCCTTCCAGTAAAGTGGTTCTTCTCCTTATATTAATTAACCCGGTTCCTTCTTTTTTTTCATCTTTTACAAACCCCCTGCCATTATCTTTTACGGTTAAGCTAAGATACGTAGCGTTGTAATGCAGGCAAATATTTATCTTCGAGGCCTCCGCATGCTTCATGATATTATTCAAGGATTCCTGGATGATCCTGAAAACGATTAATTCCTTATTAAAGTCTAAAAAAATTGAATCGCCCGTTATAGTTAGATCGATTTCATATATGCCCGATTTTTGTAATTGTGCCACTTCATACTCAACCCCTTTTACAAGCCCGTTGTTCAGAATTATTTCGGAGCTCATGCTTCGGGCTATGTCGCTCAGGTCACTGATCACTTCAGTAAGTATTCCCACGGAATCGGTTACCTGGATTGCAGGAGCATTCATTTTTGAACTGGGAATTGTATTTAAATAAAGTTTAACAAGCGATAATTTTTGCCCGATATTATCATGTATTTCTCTTGAAATATTTTGAAATGTATACTCCTGCATCTCAAGCTGTGCCTTTAACAGTGCATTTTCATGTGTCGCTTTTAATTCCTCCAGTTCTTTAAAAAAGATATTTTGTTTTTGTTGGTACCGGTAAATTATGGTTACTATAAATGTGCAAAACACAATCATTAACATAACAATGCTTATTGTAAAAATGATTATGCTTTGGGTTGACTGGTTGAGCATAGATAAGCTTTAATAAAAAATAAATGCATTACACCGTAAGCGAAGAATCCTATACCACCCATTGATAAATATATTTCATAAGGGATATTATCCAATAAATATCCTCTCAATGAATTAAGAGGAATTGTTGCGCACATACAAAAAAAGATACCACTGATTATCCAGAAAGCTGGCTCTTTTAATAAGTTTACCGTAGGCATTTCATCAAAAAGCTGTAAATAATAAAAGCAACAGAATAAAACTAACCCCAGATTTGTAAAAGCGTATGCGGTAGACTGTGGTATGGATAAATCATTTGTGAAGAGGCAAAACAAAATAACCAACAGGAAAAGAAAGAATAACAATTTTAAATATTTCGAGTTTTTCTTATTTGGTAAAACCCTGTAAATAAAAAGACTTAGGAAAATGAAATGGAAAAGCAAAAGAATACTATAAAACAGATCATATACATTCTTACTTGCAATGCTAAAATATTTTTGTAACAAGTCGAATAAAACAAGTATAAATGCCACAAAGGAATACCAGTAGAATTTATTCATGTAAATAGGAATTCTTTTATTTCCTATAAGTCTAATTGAAAATATTGCAGAAGCAAGCATACATCCCCACTGGAAGAATAGGACCGTATCGTAAAAAGTTGATTTCATTTGCTGGTTGCAATAATATCACTAAATCCTTGAAATGGAATAAAGAAAAAAAACCGAAAAATCAGTTGTTTTTCCCTTGGATTTCATAATTAGGTTGTAGAGATTTACAGAATAGTTTCCTTCCGTGCCCTATTTAGTCCGTACCCTTATGTTTAATCTTAAATTTTTGGTACCAGGTGGTCAGCCCCTGGTACCTTAAAATTTTATATGAAAACGGGTTTTCAGGAAATTACTAAAGTGAGTAAATATAATGGATGCTTAAATACGAAGGTAAGTTAACACCCTCCGGTTTATTAATCCTCCTTTGCAAATTCAATAACGAATGAATACCGGACCAGCTTTATATAACTAACCCCTTCCTTAAATTATAGCGATATTGATTTACATTAATATATACCCCCTGGTCTTTTGACTATGATCAATTAGCTGCTTTATTTGTTGTATAGCTGATTTAGCCATTTGTCGTACAACTCCCATTATGGATAGTATTTTCCCCATCTCAAATTACAGGTAATAATCCTATAGTTATATTGGCTAAAATAACCGATCTTGCACAAATATACCTTAGTAATTCCCTCTGAATAACCCAAATTTTTTGTATGTCAGTCAACGAACCTAGTTTGAATCCCATTAAAGTATTGATAGCGGATGACCATGTGCTATACCGCGCAGGTGTAAAAACGGCATTAAGTTCCAGAAAAGACATAAAGATAATTGCTGAAGCGGATAACGGCATGCATTTATTGAACATGCTGAAAATGATACAGCCCGATGTAATTTTACTGGATATCCAAATGCCTGTGATGGATGGTATTGGCGCACTACCGGAAATAAAAAAGAACTGGCCCCATATAAAAGTAATTATGCTTACCATGATGGACGACCATAGTATGATCACCAAACTGATGGAATTGGGTGCAAACAGTTATCTAAGTAAAACCAGTGATAGCGAAGTCATTTATGAAGCTATAAAAACCTGTTATGAACAGGAATATTATTTTAATTCACTTACCAACCAGGCATTGCTTACCAATTTAAAACAGCGTAACAATGTGATACCACAAAAATTTACACACCAGGAAGCGCGTCTGAACGATAAAGAACTGTTGATTTTAAGATTGATGTGTGAGGAAAAAAGCACCAAGGAAATTGCTGACCTGGTTGATTTGAGTCCTCGTACAGTGGAGGCCATTCGTGATAAATTAAAAGTAAAAACCGGGGCTAAAAGTACTGCAGGGCTGATAATGTACGCCGTGAAAAATAATATACTAAACAATGAATCATAACACTGTGCAATTTCTTTGAATTCATTCTCTTAAACTATGATGAAGATTAAGTCCCGCCATTAAGTTGACGGGGCTTTTTAGTTTTCCGCCCGACTTTGCAATATTGATTTTTACCTGGCTAACTTTACCGCATGAATTATTTCAATTACAATGGAAAAATATATAGGGAAGGCAGCCTGGTCATTGGCCCTGATAACCGCGGCCTGCGATACGGCGACGGCCTGTTTGAAACCATGAAGATGAAAAACGGTAAACTGATCTTCGAAGATGAACATTTTGCCCGTTTATGGAAAGGATTGAAAGTATTGCAGTTTGACGTTCCAAAACACTTTACCCCGGGAGGGCTTCAACGAGAAATAAGGTCATTGGCTAAAAAGAATGATCATGAAACAGCTGCAAGAATAAGGTTAAATATTGTAAGAGGCGATGGTGGTCTTTATGATGCTAAAAATCATCTGCTGGGTTATATTATCCAGACATGGCCCCTTGAGGCTGGTATTGACGAATGGAACAGCAACGGCCTTGTATTAGGCATTTACGATGCCGCAAAAAAGAGTTGCGATATACTCAGCAATCTGAAACACAATAATTTCCTGCCCTATGTACTGGCTGCCCTGGCCGCGAAAAAAGAAAAATGGAACGACGCAATTTTATTGAATACAAATGGAAGAATATGTGAAACCACGATCGCAAATATTTTTATTATAAAAGGTAATGTAATATCTACGCCGTTGTTGACGGAGGGTTGTGTTGCAGGTATTATGCGCAGGATGGTAATAAAGGAACTTCTAAATGGAGGTTGGGAGTTTGCAGAGAAAGATTTAGATACAGGCGAGGTTTTGAACGCTGATGAAGTTTTTTTAACAAACAGCCTGTATAATATCAGGTGGGTGCAGCGTATTGGTGAAATCACCTACAGGAACGTTATAACGAAAAAAATATATACTGAAATAATCCAAACCATTTCATAATTGTGCTGTTTAGACATGTAGCACTTTTTGATCTTATTTTGAGCCTGGGTGAAACAGGGAAAGGAAATTATGGAAAAGGTAAACATTATTTGGTTTCGTCGCGATCTTCGTTTGGACGACAATGCGGCTTTATACCATGCCTTGCGATCCGGAAACCCGGTAATTCCTATTTTTATTTTTGATAAGAATATTCTGGATCTGTTGGAAGATAAAGCGGACAGGAGGGTGGAATTTATTCATGCAGCATTGGAAGAAATGCAGCATGAACTAGTGAAGATAGGCTCCTCACTGGAAGTGTATTACGGAACCCCTTTGGAAATATTCACCAATCTGGTTTCAAAATATGCTATTGAACAGGTTTTCGCCAATAACGATTATGAACCCTACGCGGTAAAACGAGAGCATGTGCTCAAAAATTTCCTGGAGAGCAGGAATGTACTGTTTTCTACATATAAGGACCAGGTGGTATTGGAAAAGAATGAAGTATTGAAAGACGATGGAAAACCCTATACTGTTTTCACCCCCTACAGCAGGAAATGGAGATCCGTATTAGCCGATTATCATTTAAAGCCTTTCCCCACCGGGAATTATCTCCATAATTTTTATAAGCAGCCAATAATTAAAATTCCAGATTTGATCTCGATGGATTTCAGGCGGGTTGATAGGCCCTTTCCTTCCAAATCATTAAATGAAGAACTGGTAAAAAAATATGCTGATCAAAGAGATTTTCCGGCTACAAAAGGAACCTCCCGCCTGGGGGTTCATTTGCGTTTTGGTACTATCAGTATAAGGGAACTCGCATCGAAAACCAGGGGGCTTTCCGATACTTATTTGAATGAATTGATATGGAGGGATTTTTATCATATGATATTGTGGCATTTTCCGCGTGTTGGCCTTCACAAGTCCTTCAGGCCGGAATATGAGGGCATTGAATGGAGAAAAGATGCGGGTGAATTTGAGCGTTGGTGTAGTGGCCACACTGGCTACCCGATCGTAGACGCCGGGATGAGGGAATTAAATGAAACAGGCTTTATGCATAACCGGGTACGAATGATCGTTGCTTCTTTTCTCACCAAACATTTATTGCTTGACTGGAGATTAGGCGAGGCTTATTTTGCACAAAAGTTATTGGATTTTGACCTGGCTGCCAATAATGGCGGATGGCAATGGGCAGCCGGCAGCGGTTGTGACGCCGCTCCGTATTTCAGGATATTCAATCCTTACCTGCAAACTCAGAAATTTGATCCGCAATTTGAATATATAAGAAACTGGGTTCCCGAATTCCGGGAATTTACCTATCCCAAACCAATAGTGGTTCATGAAGAAGCAAGAAAACGATGCCTTGAAGTGTATGCGAAAGCTTTGAGGAAATGATCAAAAATTGAGCTTTCTTATAACCGTGAAAAATAAATAGTTAACTTTTTCAACCGGAAATAGGATTATTGCGCCAGCTAAGCCCACCCAAATAAGGCTGTTTCTGCATACGTTACAATCCAAAATAACTAATTAAGCGTGCTGCAAAAAAAGTATGAAAATTAAATAGTAGATTTACTGATTTGTTAGTAAATTTACTAAAAAATTTAAATTAGTAATTTTACTATTTATTCAGTAAATTTACTAGCCATATTGATCCCTTAAACACCTTTTAAATTACATTTTATCTTCTTCAGCTTTATTAAATAGAAGGCCATGGACATAGAAAATAAGGAGCGTATTGAAGCGGTTTTAAATAACCTTTCCAGGAAGTACGAACATACGGGGACCTCTCTCCTGGGGAAATTAACCAAAGAAGAATTGATTAATAAAGTTATCACGGCTGAAGCGACCTTAGAAATATTAACGGAAGTTATGAAAGTGTTAGAATGGGAAAATGCTACCTGGAATGCATCGGCTGAATCTAGAATAAAACTATATTAAAAGGTGAGCCCGGATTGACATAACATTTTGAAAAACCCTTTCATAGCCAGGGCTGGTTTTTTGACCAGCCCATGGTAATATTCGCCGTTGTTAAACTAACGAAGATTCAGATAATAGCAAAAGTTCCATACAAACGGGGTGATCCGGAATGCATTCAAAAATCTAGGCCCGGACTTCGCCTAAGGAACCGAAAGCCTTGGTTCTTTTTTTCCCCAATCGAAATTCCCTTCATTTAATTCGAAGACATTTGCTGAAATCCTCAATAATCAATAACTGCATCAAAAGAAAATAAATATTAAATTCTCTTTATTACTCTGGTTTGTTTCTGAAGGCGGCTGCCGCATCGTTGTAAGCTTTTTAGGGTATTAGTCGTAAAGTAAATGCGTTCCAATTTTTTAATGACGTAAGAAGATATCCCTGATTATTTCTGTATTTATACCGGAAAGCCCCTGTTGAATCTTTAACAGGCAATGGATGGCATCTTTACCTACCTGGCCTAATTCCAATGAAAACTCATTTACATATAAATCAATATGCTGTCTCATTACATTTTCGCTCATTTCCAGGGAGTGGCGGCGGACATAGTCATTTAATTCAGGATATTGCTCAAATGCATATTCTATACTTTTTTTTATGAGCTTATCTGTCTTTTGTTGCACTTTAATATCAATTTCCCTTTTCATTACAATACCACCTAGTGGAATAGCATTCCCGGTTTCCTTCTCCCAATAATCTCCGAGATCAATAATTTTTTTAAGACCTTTACCTTCATAGGTGAAGCGGTTTTCATGGATAATTACGCCCAGGCCTTTATTTGCCAAAACAAAGTTTTCAATTTCGTCATAGCGAAGAAAGATCTTATTTTTTGCATTCGGGTAAGCCAGGGAAAAAAGCAGGTGTGCCGTAGTGTTTTCTCCGGGAATTGCAATAATGCAGTCTTCCACCTGCTGCATTCCAGTTGCAGCGTTGGTTATCAGCAAGGGGCCGACACCTTTTCCTAAGGCGCTACCACTGTTCAATACAATATACTTATCTGCCACCAAGGGTAGTACGCCGTAACTAAGTTTGGTGATCGCTAATTTATCTTCCAAAGCCCATTGATTCAGGGTTTGTACATCCTCCAGTCTTACTTCAAATTCAATACCCTCCGTATCAATTTTATTGTTTACCAATGCATCAAAAATAAAAGTGTCGTTGGGGCATGGCGAGAAGCCAAGAGATAGTTTCATGTTAATCTTTTGATTGTTTGAAGGATAAAGGCTGAAGGCTGAGGGCTGATGGTTTTAAGGTTAATGGGTGTAGCCTTGTCTTTTGCCGATTGCCCGTTGCCCATTGCCCTCGCCCATTGCCCTCGCCCATTGCCCTCGCCCATTGCCCTTTAATCCTGCACAATTTCAAGTAGCCTTACAAGTTCACTATTCAAATTCAAAATGGCTTTTTTCATCTCCCAGTTGCCTTTATCTCTGTCGCCCACCAGGTTAGATATACTTCTTATTTGTATAAAAGGTACATTTTCCAGTAAACATACATAATGCACGGCTGCTCCTTCCATACTTTCTATATCTGGTGCAAAGTTATCAATCGATTGTCGCCTTTGTAACAAACTGTCGCTTACTTTGTTTACAGTTATTGCGCTCACAACAGGCAAAACTGAACGGGCGAAAATCGTATTTGAATTCACAAGCCAACCATTGCTGAAAGGGAATTCATCTTTGTCAGCAAACCCTGATTGAAAAATACTTGTGAAGGTTTCTTTTTCTTCCATTCCAATATCGCCAAAAGTATCCCGAATTACCAACACCACCTTACCCAAACCAATTTCAGGGTTAAAACTCCCTGCAATACCGGCCTGAATCACAAGATCAGTTGCATTTCCCTGCAGTATTTTTTGTAATTGGTGTATCGTTGCAGGAACGCCAATTCCTGTGATCAGTATCTCAACACCTTTACTATCAGCTTTAAAAGGTTCAATTTCAGATTTTGTTGGGGCTATAACCAATATTCGCATAGGACAAATTTCGTATATATGATTCATATTTCGCTATTTTGCGATTACCTTTGCCGAAATTTTTAAGGTAGCAGATGGTATACATTACCCGTATAGAACATTTTAACGCAGCTCACCGGCTTTTTAATCCAAATTGGACAAGGGAGAGAAATGAAGAGGTTTTTGGGAAATGTGCTAATGAAAACTGGCATGGCCATAATTTTGAGTTATATGTTACTATTAAAGGTGATCCGGATCCGGATACCGGGTTCGTATATGATGTTAAGAAATTAAGCATTATTGTAAAGGAATATGTGATCGATAAACTGGATCATAAAAACCTGAATTTGGATGTTGATTTTATGACCGGCAAATTATGTTCTATTGAAAATCTTGTAATTGCCATTTGGGCACAATTAACACCGCATTTACCCCAGTCTGTGCAATTACATTGCCTTAAATTGTATGAAACTCCCCGAATTTTTGTTGAGTACTTCGGTAGCTAAATATTACCTGCCCCTGTTTTCTATGGTTACCATAAACAAATAGTAACTTTAAGTGTTATTTGATTTGAAAGTTGATGTGTTTGAACAGCATACTTCTGCTTTAACCTTCAGCAAAAAACGTTCTGAACTATTGTATGCACTTTTTCACTTTAAAATGTCGATTCTACTGTTTTAACTATTTCGGATTTCATTTGTAATATGTCTGGTTATGAATAATAAAGTTGCGGTATTCCGCAAGGAACATTTCAATGCAGCCCACAGGTTAAATAACCCCGATTGGGACGAAGCTACCAATACGGCCATTTTTGGTAAATGTAATAATCCTCATTACCATGGACACAATTATGAGTTGGTAGTAAAAGTAACCGGTGTTCCCGATAAAGCTACCGGTTATGTGTACGACATGAAATTATTAAGTGACCTGTTACAGGATAATATACTCGAACGATTTGATCATAAAAATCTGAATGAAGATGTGCCTGAGTTTAAGCACCTCAATCCGAGCGCCGAAAATATAGCAATTGTAATCTATACTATTTTAAGAGGAAAAATAGACGTGGAGTTTGATGTGCAAATTCGTCTTTATGAAACTGAAAGGAATTTTGTAGAATACCCTGCCAATTAAATCGAAAAAATATATAATGGCTTACAAAAAAATTGAGCAATACGACCAGGATGTTACAGAGGGGTTGTTAAAAAATTACAAAGCCGCGTTGGGTTTATTGGGTGAAGATCCTGCAAGAGAAGGCCTTCAGAAAACACCTGAAAGGGTTGCTAAGGCAATGCAGTTTTTAACACAGGGTTACCAGCAGGATGCGAATGCTATTCTGAACTCTGCTAAATTTCATGAGGAAGTCAGCGAGATGATAATTGTTAAGGATATAGAGTTATACAGCATGTGCGAGCATCATATGCTGCCCTTTTATGGGAAAGCCCATGTGGCATATATTCCGAATGGCTGGATTACAGGTTTAAGCAAGATTGCACGGGTAGTGGATGTGTACAGCAGGCGTTTGCAGGTGCAGGAGAGATTGACCCACCAGATATTGAATTCAATAAAAGAAACATTGAATCCATTAGGTGTAGCCGTGGTTATTGAAGCATCGCATTTATGCATGATGATGAGGGGAGTGCAAAAACAAAACTCTGTAACTACTACCTCCGCTTTCTGGGGCGAATTTGAAAAGAATGAAACAAGAAGTGAGTTTGTGAAACTCATCAGTGCAAAATTACATTGATAGCCATAGGTCAAATACGTCAAAATCAATAACACATTCAGGAGTTAGTTGAAATTGGATATCATTTTTTGCCGCATAGATTCCATTAATTAATTCAAAAACCTCAACCGATCTTTTTTCTGTATCGGCCACCAGGTAATATTTCACTCCTTGTAATTCGTATAAATTGTATTTAGTATTTCTATCCCTTAGTTTGGTTTTCCTGGAAGAAATTTCTACAATTAGCACAGGAGGAAAAGTTAAAAAGTCATCTGTAAAATTACCGCACACTATCATGCAATCAGGCCTTACTACTGAATTTTCATCAATTATCCAATCCAGTTCACTATAGGTATGACAATTACGCTTGAATGAAGTTTTGTCTAATTTATTATTGGCATGTTGAATAAATATGCTTGAAAACCATTGATGGCTCCTGTTAGGTGAAGGCGCCATTGCATAAGGGTAGCCATTCACTAACTCCCAATCGCCTTTCCATAACAGGTAATCCTGGTAAGTGTATCTTTCTGGTTTAAATATTTGGTCCGACAGGTCCATTATAATTTTATTGTTCAAATTTAAAAATTATTTTTGAACCAAACTTTTATTTATGGGACACGCGTTCATCTTTCCCGGGCAAGGTTCACAGTTTTCAGGGATGGCTAAAAATTTATCTGAGTCGAATCCCTTTTTAAAGAATTTATTTGAACAGGCCAATGATATATTGGGATTCCGTATTTCTGATATTATGTTTACGGGAAGTGACCAGGATTTAAAACAGACCAACGTTACACAACCGGCTGTATTCCTGCACTCAGTTGCTGCATTCAAAACTTTACCGGATGCGAAGCCGGATATGGTAGCTGGTCATTCTTTGGGAGAGTTTTCTGCATTGGTGGCCAACCGTGTCTTGAGTTTTGAAGATGCGCTGAATCTGGTACGCGTAAGAGCCAATGCCATGCAAAAAGCCTGTGAACTAAATCCTTCCACAATGGCGGTTGTGTTGTCTTTGGCAGATGATATAGTAGAGGAGGTGTGCGCTATGGTGCAGGCCGAAACCGGCGAAGTGGTCGTATCGGCAAATTACAATTGTCCCGGCCAACTGGTGATCAGTGGCACCATAAAAGCTATCGGGATCGCCTGCGAACGCATGAAAGCTGCCGGCGCTAAAAGAGCCATTGTATTGCCGGTAGGAGGAGCATTTCATTCGCCACTTATGTTACCCGCGAGGGAAGAACTGGCAGCAGCTATTGAAGCAACTACTTTTTATCAGCCTTCCTGTCCTGTTTATCAGAATGTAATAGCAAAAGCCGTTACCAATACAAGTGAAATAAAAAAGAACCTGGTTGATCAGCTAACCGGTGCCGTTAGGTGGACTCAAAGCGTGCAGGCTATGATTGTTGGTGGTGCCACTCATTTTACCGAAGTAGGACCGGGAAAGGTATTGCAGGGTTTGGTTCAAAAAATAAATAGGGAAATGGTGGTGAATGGCGTAAGTTGATTTGCCAAATGTACGTTTTGTCTTCTATCCCTGGCTGGGGAACAGCAGGACATCATGTTGGGTCCTAAAACTTTTTTGAATAAGACTCAACAGGAATTAAAGGTGCTGCTTTTTTCATTGATGAGCTTCTGAAAATAGGAATCGGTTCTAAAATAATTTTGCGGAGCTTATGACTATTTTTTTCTTTACCGGAAATTAATTCCAGTAATAACTTAATGGATTCCTTTCCCATTAATACGGTTTGCTGATCAATAGTGGACAAAGCGGGGGTAATGTGCTCGCCAAAATGCTCATTGGCAAAACCAACTATACCTACTTCTTCAGGTATTTTTATATTTCTATCTTTCAATTCTTTGAGCGCTCCGAGGGCCGTAAAGTCTTCTACAGCAAAAATTGCATCAGGAGGATTTGGCTTTCCATAAAAATATTTTACAGCCTCTTTTCCTGATTCTATAGAAATATTGCCAAAATAAATTAAACTGAGGTCAAATGGAATATTATTGGCTTCCAATGCTGCCTTATACCCCTTAAACCGGATATTCCAGGTGCTGAAATTCTGTGAACCGGAAATATGAGCGATACGTTTATAACCCTGCCTGATCAGGTGTTCTGTTGCCAGAAATGCACCCTTGTAATCATCAATAACAACAGATGGAATACCTAAATCATCATTGGCACGATCAAATAAAACCAGGGGAATATTTCTTGCTTTTACATCCAGGAAGTGGTCATAATTTACCGTATTTTTTGCCATGGAGGCCAGGATACCATCTACCCTTGCACTTAAAAAAGTTTCAATTCCTTTTGCTTCATGCTCCATGTTTTCATTGGATTGGTAAATAAGTATATTGTACCCGTTAATGTTGGCAATGCTTTCAATACCATGAACCACGGACCCAAAAAAATTAATTTCGGCACTTGGAATGATAACGCCTATTACATTAGTTTTCCCCGATTGCAGAGAAGATGCGATACTGTTTTTCTTATAGTTTAATCGGCTGGCCGTTTTTTGAACTGCTTCCTTTGTTTTAAAACTAATACCGGGATGATTACTCAACGCACGGGAAACCGTTGCCGGGGTAATATTAAGCTCATTTGCTATATCTGTTATAGTTGCTTTATATTTCAATTAATACAGGCATGTTGATAATAAATTTACAATTCATTTACGGTTCTATTATATATTTTAATAATTTATACGGCGATTTTATTTTTTTGATAGCAGGATGGTCTAATCTGTTTCTATTCAGTATTTATACTTATTGAAGCAGCGTTCATTCCTTCTACTACAGCCTTTAACTTTATTTCACCGGATGATTTCCCGGCTTTCACAATGACTAAGCATCTTCCCTGCCATGCTTTACGTTCAGGTGCCTGGTAACTTTCAAGGCTTCGCGGATTGGCATTACCCACCCCCACAATTGTTCCGGAGCCTTCAATTTCAAATTTAATCAGGTTTTCTGCCAATGGATTGCGATTACCTTTTGCATCCACTAATTCTACGGTAATGTAACTCAGTCCCTGGTTATTTGCTTTGATACTATTTTTATCTGCTGTTAATTTTATGTTTACCGCAGGTTCAGCAGAAGCAAGTACCGCTGAGTTTATAATTTTATTTTTAGCATTGTATCCTACTGCCTTTAGTACACCTTGTTGGTAGGGCACCTGCCAGGAAGCCATAAAACTGGTGGAACGATCTGTCAATTTTTTCCCTTGCGATTTCCCATTTAAAAATAATTCTGCCTGTGTACAGGAAGAATAGATAGTAACTTCAAGCTGCTTATTTTCATAGCCTGCCCAATTCCAGTTGCTTACCGCATCCAGCCAATGCCATTTAGACCAGGTTTGTCTTTTAGGATTTAGTTCAAATGAAGGTACAGGCGGTGTTACAAAAAGAGCAATCTGTCCTTCTTTCCATAGGGCATCCCTATAATAGGATTGTGGCCTCTTCCATCCGCAAATATCGATATCGCCGCAGAATGCCAGGTTCCAGGGATAAAAATTTTGATTTTGAGAATAACCCAGCCATCCAATACTTGCCTCTCCGATATAATCAAAAGCCGTCCATACAAAATCACCTATCACGTATGGATTATCTATTACATCCATCCAGCTATCAAAGGCTTCCAAAGGATAGGATTCTGCACCATACATTATTCTTTTAGGCAACCGTGTATGATCCGCTGCATAGACACCTTTTTTTAAATGATCTCCGCCTGCGGCATAGTTATATCCGGCCACATCCAACTCTGCAAAATAGGGGTCCTTATCTTCATTCAACCCGTTTACTGCAGAAGTTATTGCCCTTGTTGAATCTAATTTTTTTATAAAATCAGCAAGCAATTTAGCAGTTGCTGCTCCTTCCGCGTTTCCTCTTTCAGGAATTTCATTTCCAATACTCCACATAATAACCGAAGGATGATTTCTGTCTCTAGAGACCATACTTTCAATATCTTTTTTCCACCAGTCTTTAAAAAATAGATGATAGTCATAAGGATTTTTACCGTGGTTCCACATATCAAAAGCTTCCTCAATGATCAACATGCCCAATTGGTCGCAAGCTTGTAAAAATGCCGGACTTGGTGGATTATGGCTGCACCTGATTGCATTGTACCCGCTGGCTTTCAGCAATTCAACTTTTCTTTCCTCCGCCCTGTCGTATGCCTTAGCTCCAAGCGGACCGTTATCATGGTGAAAACACCCACCTTTTAATTTAATGGTTTTACCATTTAACTGAAAACCGTTGTTTACATCAAATGATATTTTTCTGATACCAAAACTAATGGTATCGGTACTTAACAATTTGCTATTACTGTATGTGGCTGTTACTGCTTTGTACAATGCGGGAGATTCGCATGACCATAGCTGAGGATTTTTGATTACCGCCTCCTGGTTAAATTCAAGAGATTGCTTTGCGGCTATCACCTGTTTCAATTCGGCATTAGCTACTTCTGCTCCCGAAGCATTTATAAACTTTGTAATGATGATTACTGTCGCATCCTGTCTTGTATCATTTACAACACTGGTTTTACAATATACTTTTGCAGAAGTGTTACTCACTTCCGGTGTGGTAATAAAGGTCCCCCATTGCGCAATATGTATTTGTTCCATCGTTTTAAGCCAAACATGCCGGTAAATGCCTGAACCGGAATACCAGCGGCTATTTTGTCCTTCATTCTTTACTTCCACAGCTATAACATTCGGGGAATCAAATTTCACATAGGCAGTAATATCAAACATAAAACCGGTATAACCATAAGGATGATTCCCCAGGTGCTGGCCATTGATCCACACATCTGAATTCATATAAATCCCATCAAATTGAATTTGTAATTTTTTGCCTTTGTTTTCCAGAGCAACAGTAAATGTTTTGCGATACCAACCCGTACCACCAGTAGTAAAACCACCACTTACCTGGCTAATGGCATCCTGGTTAAAGGGGGAATGAGTTCCTTTCAAATCTTCAATACTCCAGTCATGTGGCAGGTCAATTTTTCTCCATTTTGAATCATCAAAATTGCTTTGTTCTCCACCCTGCGCTGCACCTGAATGAAAGTTCCAGTCATTATCAAAATCTGTTGTTACGGTAATTTGAGCTGAAAGCTCTAATGAAAGTATCAGCAGACCGCAAAAAATTAATAGTTTGTTTATCATCATATAAATTTTGAAATTAGAGACTTTCATTGGAATGAAACATAATATGTGTATATCAACTACCTGGACATTAAACTCTTGTATTTCAAACCTTTCTATTTACAAAACATTCGCCTGTCATTTTCAACCAAAGTCTTTGCCTCCCAATTAATGCTGGACAATGAAAGATGGGTGTCCAAACAATTTGATAATCACATTTACATACAATATGTGTGCGCTTCTCGTATCTACTAGTTTCCACAACCTTAACTTAAAGCATCGTATTCAGAACATTACCAGTATCTTTTGCGGTGTTATATTTAATTCAAAATAAACATCTGTTGTTAGTAACATTGCCAATGGATTCGTGATAGCGCTCCTGGGGAGCCCTCTTCGATTTACATATTTACAATGTTTGTTGATAAAAATCCTTTAACAATTCGCTGAGATTTTTATTGGTTATATGTTATTCGGTTTCATTTTGACTTTAATCTGTATGTTTGTATTGGTTGATTGTTTATTCCTATCAGCAGCATATCATTAATTAACTGCACACTTCTTACATCGCCTTTCACACTAAGCCCGGATAGATTTTGAAGGAGGTAGGTAAAATTACCTTTACCGTCGCCCAAATAAACCTGACCGAAATTGGCATCGTATAGAGAAAGCCTCATACGATTATATTGATTATTACCGAATAATAATAAATCACTATTATCATCACCATTCACATCTGCACTGCACATCGCATATATGGGAGCGTATTGTGCCTGAACAGGCAAATCCTTCTTCACCAATCCCTTGCCTGTATTTTCCAGGTAAACACTCTTAAAAATATTTGCCTGCGAGGGTTTCACCACACTTAGTTTATCAGCGGAAATTATCTCATTAATAGTGGCATCCGCATAATTATTATAGTTGTAAAACTTCTTTTTTAATGAATGTACCTGGAAGAGAATATCATCCATTGTAATAAATGGGTAACTTTTGCCCTTAACAAAACTTGTGAGCACTGGGTCTTTTGTTCCATTCCCATCAATATCGAAATTGTATAATTGTACCGGTTCTTTTTCGGATGGTGACAATTGGCCATTGGTTCCATAATTTGCCAGTACCATATCTTCATCTCCATCCTTATCAAAATCATCTACTAAAATTTCATTCCACCAGCCTGCGCTTGAAAATGAAAGATACTTCTCTGAATTATCTTCCAAATGATTTCTTTTGTTTATAAACACCTTAACGGGAATCCACTCTCCCACTATTATCAAATCCTTTATTTTATCATTATTAACATCAACCCATGCGGCATCTTTAACCATTCCAACATATGATATATTGCTGCAAAGTTGCGGGGTAGCATCCGTAAACTTACCTTTTCCATCATTCAGTAATAATCTGCTGGCATCAAATTCCGGCCATTTCCCTGGTGTAACAGTTCCTCCAATAAATAAATCCAAATCACCATCACCATCTACATCGTATGCTTTTACACAACTTTTGTTTGCTAAAAAGGAAGGCAATGAATTTTCCGTTATCGTATAATGACCTTTTCCATCATTCATGTATAACCGGTCATTTAGTTCAGGGGAGTTACGGTCAAATTCATATCCTCCGCTTACCACATACAGGTCCAAATCTTTATCATTATCGGCATCAAAAAAACAGGCATCTGTATCCTCAGTTAAGGAATCCGTTCCGAGCTTTGCAGAAGGAATGGGAATAAATAAATGCTTCAACGTTTGTAAAAACATACCTGCCGCCTTCCCCTTGGCTCCACCAATAAACATGTCTTCTAATCCATCCCCATTCACATCTCCCCTGGCAATACAAGGTCCTTCTCTTGAATAATAATGAGGTAATAAAGGCTGAACCGTAAAATCATTAAATTCATTTTCTTTATGTGTATATTTTATTGCAGCACTATTTTTTTCAAATAATCCGTTTACTGTTGGGTGTATCGGGTAAACAAATAGGCTGGAGGCATCTTTCTCATTCACCTGCAATGTCTGATCTACCTTTACATTTTTAAGAAGCTGCAAACTATCACCAGGCCATACTATCACCAGGGAATCAATAATAGTTTTATTGTTCAATCCAAAATGCAAAACGGGGTCAACGCTTGATTGAAAACCCCTTACTGGCATCTGTTCCTGGTAAAGTTTTTGGTCTCCTGAATATAACAATACTTTTGTGCCTACTCCCAAACTGTTTTTAGCTCCTCCCTTTAATTGAACCCGTAAAAAATGATTTTTGATCAATTGCTCGCTGTTATTCCTGTATACACCTGCGATTGCATCAGTATTATTAATTATCATATCCATATCACCATCATTATCTAGATCCACATACACACTGCCCTGTGAAAGAGAAGGTTCCTCAAATCCCCAATCTATCATTTTCTGTTCAAACTGATCGTTTGTTTTGTTTTGATAAATATAATTGGGAAGTTTAATAGAAGGCATATGCGAAATATATTCTGCAACATTTATTTCCTTCTCTCCCCGTTGAAATTTTGGCAACTGATCCATAGAATATTTCAGAAACTCCATATCAGTATTGTTGCGTTTGTACCCGTTTGAAATAAACAGATCTTTCCATCCATCGTTATCAAAATCGGCGAATAAAGGCGCCCAGCTCCAATCGGTATTGGATATACCCGCCAATTGACCGATTTCACTAAAAGTTCCATCGCCATTATTTTTCTGCAGGCAGTTTTTCATATACTGACGGGGCATTCCCATGTTAAAAAGATAATTATATTCATCAAAATTATCGGCACCTAAGTGTTTCTTCAACGCATGATTATCTTCGGGCAACATATCCAATTCAGCGATATCCGGCATTAAGTCGTTATTATAATCATTGATATCTATTCCCATAGAAAACAAAGCAGTGTGATTTATCTTCTGATCCAGGCTGCCTGTAAATGTGCCATCTTTATTATTGATGTATAAATAATCCGGCTCTTTAAAATCATTGGCCACATAAATATCCGGCCATCCATCCAGGTTAATATCAGCAGTACTTATACCTAAACTAAATGTAAGTTTATTGGAACCAATACCTGCGGGGGCGCTAACATTTACAAAATGGCCACTATCGTTTCTGTATAATTTATTTTCTAAACTAGTATCGCCTCGCTGGTATCTTAATTGCATATTTTGTAGTTTTCCCTTTGAAAATTCAGGGGAAGATTGATTGATAATAAACACATCCAGGTCACCGTCTTTATCATAATCAAAAAAAGAAGCCTGTCTTGAATAACCCGGATCATCAATTCCATAATCCGCGGCTTTTTCGGTAAATCCAAGATTGTGATTATTAATAAACAATAAATTTCTACGATCACTGATAATGCTCCTTCCAGAACGGCAAATGTAAATATCCTGCCAGCCATCGTTATTAATATCTACCATGGTAACACCAGTGCACCAGCCTTCTTAATCGGCAATGCCCGATTGTGTTGTAATATCTTCAAACTTAAAATTCCCTTTATTAAGATACAAACGGTTTTTAACCATATTTCCTGTAAAACATAAATCGGGTAACCCATCGTTATTAATATCGCCAACAGCAACTCCTGCTCCATTATAGAAATAAGGATAAGAAAGGATATTGAAGTCAGGATTATCTTCTTTTAACTGGTTTTGAAAATCAATTCCTGTTTGGTCTTCTGGCAATTTTGTAAAGAGTTTTAATTTATCTTCTTTACAGGAAACAAGAATAAAAACAATTACTGCCGTTAGGATTTTTTTATAAACAAGTATAATTTTCATTCTATAAATTTATCTGATTAGCATAAAGTGGTAAATAAGTTGACCTGTTTTTTATAATCATTATTAAAAAAAAAATGCCCAGGAAGATTCCCTGCTATTGCCTTGAAATCATTACTGTATATATTTTATGCTCTCTCGGTTACAAAAAAAGTTGTCCGAAAGGACAACTTTTTTTGTAATATCAACAAATTAAATTAATACAATGGATTTTGAAAAAGTTTGATATTTTTATTGATCTCATCCAATGCCAGCGGGAATAAATAAAACCTTGGATTCCAGGCCCTGTCCTGCACACTTTTAATAGTATAGGTCGGAGTGCCATACGTAACGTGATCAGGATTAAGTTTGTGAAGGATATCAATCCCTTTTGCATTAGCATATGACTGGTCTGCTATCAGCCAGCGCCGAATATCAAAAAAGCGTTGACCTTCGTAAGCAAGTTCTATAAGTCGCTCGTTTCTGTAGCGTTGAACTAAAGCTGCACCGCCATCGGTGATATCCGGCATAAAGGCTCTTTTCCTGATCATATTAAGATAAGTCTTAGCCTCACCTTCCTGACCTAAACCAATACAGGCTTCTACATAATTCAATATGATTTCTGTAAAGCGAATATAACGCCAAGGTTGCGTTTGTTTATTAAACTGCGCATCAACTGTAGGATCAACAAATTTGCGCAGAAAATAACCTGTGTAAGTACCATTCCAATCTTCAAAAGGGCTCTTCCTGGTATCCAGACCGGGAATAATAGTAATAGCTGTTCCATTCCATTTTTCACGGTTGGAAGTTTGGATAATTCCCACCGGATCCTGTGCAACCACATCAGCGGGGCGTGGTCTCCATTTTGCACCATCGTAATTAACAGTTGCATAAAAACGCGGATCACGGTTTAAATAAGGTGCCGCAGCCTGTGCAGCATTACTCCAGTTAAATTTTGTTCCATCGTTCATTTCGTAAGCATCTACAAATTGCTGAAGAGGTGTATTACTTCCCCAACCATGATATCCATTTGGATTATTGTATAAACCTGGGTTATAGCCATCCCAGTTCTGATCAACCTTTGTGGTAAAATATTTGAAGAAAATATCTTCTGAAGTACTTTGAAGTAAGAAAATATCACTATAATTTTTTATGGCCTGATCGGCATTTGTCGGGGTTGGCATATACAATCCATAACCAGCCGTAGAAGCTATATCCATTACGGCTTTTGCAGCATCCTTGGCAGCCTGCCACCGAGCCGTTCTGTCTCCGCCCACATTCCCAATTAATTCTTTATGCGCATAACTACCCGCCCAAGAACCATCACTATTTGCAAAGTCGCCGGCAGCCGCTAAAAGAACCCTTGATTTTAAGGCCAATGCCGCTCCTTTTGTAGGTCTTCCTTTATCACCCTGAATAACAGGCAACATGGATGCGGCCAGGTCTAATTCATCAGTAACAAATTTGATGTTTTCCTCGTACGTATTACGTGGAACTGCAAAACTATCTGCTAAACCGTAAGCCTTTGTAATAATAGGTACTGCGCCATATATTGAAATCAGATTATTGTAAATATATGCCCTTAAAAAATGCACCTCTCCTTTTAAACTATTCTTGATTGAAGCTTCAATTGGAGCATCTTCAATCTTTTCGAAAAAAACATTCGTAGCCCTGACATATTTATATTCAGTGGTCCAATGTAATTGTTTCAAATTAGATGCCCAGAAGTTAGCATCAAAGATTGCATAATCACTAGGATTTATAAGGCTCTTGGTTACGTTACTTGATCCAAAGTCGGCATTATACATAGATTCATCTGCCATGGAAGCCATCATAATACAACCAAACCCATGTGGTACACCACTATAGATATTATTTACAAAAGTCTGTATCAATGCGGCATCCTTCCATACAGAGGCATCTGAAAACTGATCAACGGGTGAAATATCCAGTTCTTTTTTACAGGATGACATTTGCAACAGTATTGTTACAACTAAAATAATTGATAAAATACGTTTCATATAAAATAATTTTAAAAAGTTAATGTTAATCCTGCAGTTAGCACTCTTTGTAAAGGATAACTTTGTCCGTTACCAGCTGATGCTTCCGGATCGAAATCTTTATAATCAGGACTGTAAGTAAGCAGGTTATAGCCACTCACAAAAACCCTGAACACTTGAATACCAACTTTATCTGTGAGCCTTTTTGGAAGTGTATAGCCAAACTGCATATTTTTTAGCCTGAGATAATTTGTTTTCTTTAAAAAATAAGTATTGCCATTGCCCGCCCAGTACTCATTACCCCTGTTGAAAGTTCTGGGTTTGCTACTGTTAGTGTTATTAACAGTCCATCTTCCTTCAGCAAAGCTTTGCAGGAAATTGCCAATTTCGCCGGATTCGGTATTGATATAGTTTACGGCTCCTGTAGCAGCTTGTGCTAAAACGGACAGATCGAATCCTTTATATTGCAAATATAAATTTACCCCACCTGTAAATGTGGGCACATTTGATTTATCACTTCTTACCTGGTCATTCGCATCTATGACGTTATCATTATTAACATCCCTAAAAATAATATCACCTGGTTTTGCGCCCGACCAATGCGCATATTTATCAACAGCTCCCTGGTCTGCAAATATGCCAATGGCCTCATAATACACTCCAGTATTCATAGGATGCCCTGTTGATTGTTTGTAAACAGGTGCACCGGGTGCTTCATCCCAGAATACAATCTCATTTTTTGCATAACCACCATTTACAGAAACAGAATAATTAAAATCCCTTATAGAATTTCTATAAGAAGCAGTAAAATCAATGCCTGCATTTTTTACCCTTCCGAAATTTTCCGGTGGTAAGGTTATCCCTGCAGAAGCAGGAACAGAGGCATTTCTTATTGCCAAAACACTGGATCTTTTGTAACTGAAATAATCAAACTCTACAGATAATTTATTATTTAATAAAGAAATCTCAAAACCGATATTTGTCTGGTCGGCAACTTCCCAGGTTATTTTTGGGTTTGGAAGACGGGTTTCATACAAGGTTTGATTTTCAATGGTGCCATTGGTAACAAAAGGCAGATAAGGCGATCCAAGTATATTGCCGTATCCAAAGGTAGATAGATATTGAAATTCAAGCGGGCTTCCATTGGGGCCTAATTGAATTCTGTCATTTCCCGTTTGCCCCCATGATCCACGGATCTTTAAATGGTCTATAAAATGGACATTGTTTTTAAAAAAACCTTCCTGGGAGACCACCCATCCTGCTGAAACCCCTGGAAAGAACCCCCATCGGTTGCCTTGCGGGAAATTATAACTGCCATCATAGCGCCAAACAAACTCAGCAAGATATTTAGCTTTATATGCATAATTAACCCTTCCAAAATAATTCAACCTTGATACATTGGATCCTGACCCACCATTGTTTATTTCAGCAGCTCCTCCTGCAAAAAGCTGATCAATTGAAGTGGAAGCATAGAATCTTCTAAAGGCATTAAAAAACTCTGCATTTCCTTTTCGCAGTTCAGTACCTACCAAAAATTTGATAGCATGATTATCGGCAATTTTTGTCTCATAATTAATTAATCCATAAAAAGTTTTGGTTATTTCATCACGGGAGTATTGATTTAACCTTGCATCATCAAAACCTCTTTTACCTTTAACCAACACAGGCTTATTGTTTGCATCGTAAGTTTGATAATCCCAAGTATAGAGATACCATGGCGTTTGCCATGTTTTTCTAAAATCAAACCCCTTATCAATTGCAGCAGTACCAGTCAAGGATAATCCTTTCACCCAGGGAATATTGATATTTAATTTTAAATTAGTATTAATTGTATAAAACTTGTCCTTATCATAACCGGTAGCATCAGTGCTTATAACTACGGGGTTATCACCATATTCAATATCAGGACCAGGCGTACCATCAGGCCAGTAAGCTGGCAAGGTAGGCTTTCCCCTCATTACCATCCTGAATATTGAACCTGCGCCACGGACGGGGTAATTCTTGTCCTCCATTCTTCCCGATATATCAAATGTTAAAGAAATATCTTTGCTGATCTTCCCATCAATATTTGTTCTTATATCATATTGATTGTATTTAGTAGCACTGCGGTAATAATTACCTTCCTGTGTTCTTGCACCTAAGGATACAAAATACCTCAAATTTTCTGCTCCCCCTGACAAAGTGGTGTTGTAAGAAGTTTGAAGTGATTTTGACTTCAGGGTTGATTTAAACCAATCGGTATTTGGATACTTCCACGGATCTGAACCGTCGGCGAATTTTTGTATTTCGTCGGCAGTATATTTTGCCGGACTACCATTGTAGGTTGCTATTTCATTTAACATGGTTGCGTAAGTAACGGCATCAGCCATTTTTGGATTTTTAGTAGGCTGGTTGTACCCATAATTTACATTAAAAGTAATTTCCGGCTTCCCTAATTTACCCCGTTTGGTTGTGATTAAAATAACACCATTAGCAGCCTGTGACCCATAAATAGCAGCAGATGCATCTTTCAGTATTGTCATGCTTTCAATAGTGTTCGGGTCAATCCTTTCTAGACTGCGCCCAGCAATGCCATCAACTACCACTAAAACATCATTATTTCCCAAACTATTCACTCCTCGTATTCTTAATGTAGATCCGTCATACCCCGGTTCACCACTTCCCTGTACAGCTGTGAGGCCAGGCACACGTCCCACTAAACTATTACTTACATTGGTAGCGGGGGATTTAACGATGTCTGTACCTTTTATTGTACTTACTGATCCTGTTAAAGTCGCTTTTTTTTGTGAGCCATACCCTACAACTATTACTTCGTTTAACTGGTTTGTAGAAGTAACAAGACCTATAGTTAAATTTGTCTTATTGCCCACTACTTCTTCTTTGGTCTGATATCCTAAATAGGATATCAGCAATACTGATTTTTGATTAGGAACATCTATAGAAAATGCTCCATTGGCATCTGTAGTAACTCCTGCCGTGGTACCTTTAATTGTAACACTTGCATTAGCAGCCAGGATTCCTTTCTCGTCCTTCACAACACCACTTACATGAATCTTGTTCTGGGCATTTAGCCCAATACTTAACACGACAAATAATGAGGAAAAAAGAAATTTTTTGAAGAAATCAATAAGTAAGCATTTTGATGGACTCAAGTTACTTGAGTAATTCGCAGTTATTTGCTTTTTCATGATAGCAATTTGGTTTTGGTTAAGAAATCATGGGAATATAAAAATCTTTTATTTGTTTAATTGACATTTCAATTACTAATCAAATATGTTGTTTATCCATTTTTAATAATATTCAATAAAATTTTTTATAATGATTTATGAAAACTAATCAGAAATTGTAATCGTTTACATAACTACATTTAACAAATCGTTATTACTTTTAATTTGGTGGTTTGGCGAGGGAGCTATATAATCGTTTTCACAAATATATAAATTAACTTGGAAATATAAAATATTTAATTTTTTATTTTTCAAACATCTAAATCTTTTCTTCTGTTTCAGGAAAGTATCGCATAATAAGAAGTCAAGGTTTATTTTTTTTCTTATGTTGATTACTTTAATGACTGGTTTTAAAACAGAAAGACCTCCCTGCGCGGAGCCAGGAGGTCTTTAAATAATTAAAATCCAATTACTGGAAGTGAAAAGAATATTAAATATTTAATGTACTTAACACGCTATTCATAGCCCTGACCGCACCCGCGCTTTTGTTGAATGCAGCCTGCTCTTCTTCATTTAATTTGTAATCAATAATTTTTTCCACACCATTTCTTCCAATTATCACGGGAACCCCAATACAAATATCTTTTTGTCCGTATTCTCCATCCAGGCTTACACAGCAGGTAAATAATTTTTTCTCATCCCTTACGATACTTTCTACCAATGCAGCTCCCGCGGCGCCGGGTGCATACCAGGCAGAAGTGCCCAACAGCCCGGTTAATGTAGCTCCTCCAACCATTGTATCGGCGGCCACTTTTTTTAAAGTGTCCGCATCTATAAAATTGCTTACAGGTGCTCCCTGGTAGGTTGCTAATCTTGTCAAAGGAATCATAGTAGTATCCCCATGGCCACCAACCACCACGGCCTGCAAATCAGCAGATGTGCAACCAATAGCCGTAGATAAATAATATTTGAAACGGCTGCTATCTAAAATTCCGCCCATGCCAATGATCCTGTTTTTTGGCAAGCCACTCGATTGCAGCGCCAGGTAGGTCATGGTATCCATCGGGTTACTGATGATAATGATGATGGCATCCGGGGAATGCTGCAAGATATTTTGAGTAACTCCTTTAACGATACCTGCGTTGATACCGATCAGGTCTTCCCTTGTCATACCCGGTTTACGTGGAATACCCGAAGTAACTACAACTACATCCGTACCGGCAGTTTTGGTATAATCATTCGTACTGCCGGTTATCCTGGTATCAAAACCTAAAAGGGCAGCTGTCTGCATCATATCGATGGCCTTCCCTTCAGCGATACCTTCCTTAATGTCCAATAACACTAATTCGTCACACAACTCTTTCCGCGCAATATTGTCAGCACAGGTAGCACCTACGGCTCCGGCTCCTACTACAGTAATTTTCATGATAAAAAATTTAATTTATTTTAAGGATTTTATTTGCGGTGTAAAGTTAAGGGAGCGTAGTTGAAAAGTTGACAAGTTAAAAGGTTCGTCTACCGGCAACCAATCAATTAATCATCATATCACCTGTTCCACTTATCCACTGCTGATCATTTTACCGCGTCTATTAAAGCCGGTATACCAATATTTCCAACAAAAGCTTTTGCAAGGATACCCCTGTTGTCGTACACGAAAGTGGATGGATAGGTTTTCAATTGATAGATGCTTCCTAATTTATAATTTATATCCTGGCCAATCCGGACATCGGGCATGGATGACAATCCGAAAGCTTCATAAAAATCTTTAATCGCCGGATAGGGAGCCGGGGATACCATTAATATTTGAATCCCTTTCAGCTCCTCTTTGTAAGCCATTAATTCCTTTATTTCTTTCTGGCAATGATCACAGTCCGGGTTAAAGAACATGAGAATAAAGGGCTCATTCTTTCTTAAATTCTGATTTGTAAATACCGTACTGTCCGGTACAATATTTATTTTAATGGCAGGGATGGAAACAAACCTTTTTACATAATTATCTGAACTGTCATTTTGAGCAAACAGGCAAATTGTATTGCAGGTTAATACCAATAAAAATATTATTTTTTTCAATTGGTGAATTTTTGTAAAGCTAATTATTTTATGTTGAACCCGGCATAATGCCGGTAATACCTTCGCAACCGGAGTAAAAAGGGGAATGCCTGCTTATGCTTCAAATTTGCTATTTAGCTTTATATACCTATTTTTGCACCCCAATAATTTTGTAACCAAGATTGTTATCGGGCGTGGGATCCAGTTTCGCGGTCATTCAGGTTCCTAACCAAAACCGAAAACAATAAACCAAAAACATCAATCATGGCAACTACAGCAGACATGCGTTCAGGGCTTATCATCAAAGTGGATGGTAGTTTATATACCGTAATTGATTTCGGACAAAATAAAACAGCACGTGCCGCTGCAAAAGTGTGGGCAAAACTAAAGGGAGTTGATAATAACCGGACAATCGAAATTACCTGGAACAGTGGCGAAACTATATTTCCGGTACGTGTAGAAAAGAAGGCCTACCAGTATTTATATAAGGATGATACAGGATACAGTTTCATGGATGTTGAAACTTTTGAGCAAATAACTGTTCCTGAGTCAATGGTGGATGCCCCCAGGTTTTTAAAGGATGGCCAGGAAGTTTCTGTATTAATTAATGGTGACACTGACCTGCCAATGGGAGTGGAATTGCCTGATAAAATTGTATTACTGGTTACTTACAGCGAACCGGGCATGAGAGGCGATACTGCAACCAAAACATTAAAACCTGCTACAGTAGAAACAGGCGCCACCGTTAATGTACCATTGTTCGTGAACGAAGGAGAGCTGATCAGGGTGAATACCAAGACCGGCGATTACGTGGAAAGAGTTAAAGAATAAGTTCCTTTGATGCTGAAAATAATTAAGGCCAACCTTTAATAATTTATACATTCCGATTGCAAGTGTTAATGATTGCAGGGATTATCAATTTGCAAATTAACTTCACTAAAATAGCCAGGTTCAAGTTTGATAAAAAGAGCGAATTTTAAAAATCCTCACTTCCTGATTTTCTACTGATTTTTATACAATAATGACCGTTTTTTATTAATTTTTCCCCATATTTAATCAATTTTTGCCAGTTTTGGTAATTTCTTTCTTTCTAAAAACTTGGAATATTAATAAATCATTCCCTACCTTAGACACCCGATTCTTAAAACAAAAACCTTTTAATATCTCAATATGGACATTAAACAAATTCAAGAGCTGGTAAAGCTCATTAATAAAACCAATA
>JBDTWP010000023.1:0-33051 GCA_040006615.1 Ferruginibacter sp. | reverse complement strand
GAAATGGATAAATTAAAGATCGCCATCACTAAATTATCCATGCTTTCCGAAAGACAGCTTAATTACCTGTTAAATGAGAAGCTCAATCATAAATTTCCTCCATTTGTAAACCTGGGTGTTTTAGGCTTTAATTTCGGGATGCAGGGGATGCAATTTACAGCAACTTCTACGGTAGCTGAAAATCAAACATTATCCTTCCCAATGTATGTACATAGCATACCTAACAACAATGACAACCAGGATATCGTTAGCATGGGATGTAATGCGGCATTGATGGCCAAAAGGGTAATTGACAATTCATTTGAAGTGCTTTCCATTCAAATGATGACGGTTTTACAGGCTATTGACTACCTGGATTGCGTTCCCAGGTTGTCGCCCAAAACCCAGGAAGTATATAAAGTTATCCGGAAAATATTCCCTAAGTTCATAGAAGACCAGCCCAAATACAAGGACCTGGAAAGGGTGAAAACTTATTTCGAAGAATCCGATCCGGTAATTTCATTTAGAAACGGTGTAATTGCAGCCTCAAATGGCAGCAGTCTGGTGAACTGATTGTAAAACAGATAGTCTTAAATCATATTTTAAGGATAGAAAATGAAATGTGCATTAGTTACCGGAGGATCCAGGGGTATCGGCAGGTCTGTTTGTTATAAAATGGCCGAAATGGGTTACTATGTGATTATAAATTATAGGAATAATGAAGCAGAAGCGAATAACACACTGGCGACAATAAAGGAAAAAGGTGGAAATGGAGAGATACTTAAATTTGATGTGTCGAGCAAAGAAGAGGTAAAGGCTATGTTGGGAAGCTGGATTGAAAAAAATACGGATAACTTCATTGAAGTGTTGGTAAATAATGCCGGCATTAAAGATGATGGCCTCATGATGTGGATGAAAGACGAACAATGGGAATCAGTAGTTGGAACCAGTTTGAATGGCTTCTTCTATGTCACCCGTCTTGTTTTAAATGGCATGCTCCTTAAAAGATATGGAAGGATCGTTAACGTAGTATCGCTATCCGGATTAAAAGGTTTGCCGGGGCAAACGAACTATTCTGCTGCCAAGGCAGGTGTTATTGGCGCCACGAAAGCATTGGCGCAGGAGGTGGCCAAGAGAGGGGTAACTGTGAATGCGGTTGCACCGGGTTTTATTAAAACGGATATGACAGAAAGCCTGGATGAAAATGAATTGAAAGGAATGATTCCCGTAAGGCGTTTTGGACTACCGGAAGAAGTGGCGCATGCAGTAGGGTTTTTAGTGTCTCCGGAAGCGGCCTATATTACTGCCGAAGTCATAAACGTTAATGGGGGGCTATATTCTTAATGCCTGATTTCCGACCTTATCATACAACTGCCATGAATGCATGAATAGGCAGAAATGAAAATAATTCAAGTTAATTCGTTCAATGGTGGCTAATAATATGGCAAAAAAATGGCTGGCATCAACATATCAGGTATTTATGACATTTCGTACACTTTTACAGCCTGAATTTTCAGTCAGTATTTATTTTTATTCAATATTAAACTTTGGAAGAAGCTGAAATATGAACAGAGTTGTGATCACTGGCATGGGGATATATTCCTGTATTGGAAAAAATCTTGAAGAGGTAACGGACTCTTTGTATAAGGGCAGATCCGGCATCATACTTGACCTGGAAAGGAAGGAATATGGCTACAGGTCTGGTTTAACAGGGTTCCTGCAAAGGCCCGACTTGAAAGGATCCCTGGACAGGAGGGCCCGTATCATGCTGCCTGAACAGGGGGAATATGCTTACGTTTCAGCAATGGAAGCTTTAAGAAATGCGCGGATCGATCAGCATTATATCAATGACCATGAAATAGGGATTTTGTATGGCAATGACAGTTCTGCAAAGTCTGTAATAGAAACGAACGATGTCATCAGGGATAAAAAGGATACCATGCTGGTGGGTTCAGGATCTGTATTTCAGACTATGAATTCTACGGTAACTATGAACCTTGCAACCATCTTTAAATTGCGGGGTATAAATCTTACCATCAGCGCTGCCTGTGCAAGTGGTTCGCATTCCATTGGCATTGGTTATCAATTTATTAAATCCGGATTACAGGACTGTATCATGTGTGGAGGCGCGCAGGAGATCAACAAATACGCTATGGGTTCTTTTGATGCCCTTTCCGCTTTTTCTATTTTGGAATCTGCACCTGAAAAGGCATCCAGGCCCTTTGACAGGGACCGCGACGGACTTGTTCCAAGCGGGGGAGGCGCTACTGTTATACTCGAGAGTCTGGAATCTGCTGTAAAACGGGGTGCAAGCATAATTGGCGAGGTTGTTGGTTATGGTTTTTCATCCAATGGGGGACATATCTCCAATCCAACAGTAGACGGGCCGGTAAGATCACTGAATATGGCTTTGAAAGATGCAGGGATGCGATCTTCGGATGTAGAGTATATCAACGCACACGCCACATCGACACCGGCAGGTGATTCGAGCGAAGCTAAGGCGATCTATGAAGTTTTTGGTTCCGGTGGGCCATTGGTAAGTTCCACAAAATCCATGACCGGTCATGAGTGTTGGATGGCAGGAGCAAGTGAGGTGGTCTACTCCTTGTTGATGATGCAAAACGGTTTTATCGCTCCCAATATTAACTTCGAAAATCCGGATGAAGAATCTGCAAAATTGAATATTGTAAAAAAAACTATTGAAAAAGATATAATTGTATTTTTGTCCAACTCCTTCGGTTTTGGAGGAACTAACTCATCGCTTATTATTAAAAAACCGTCCTAAATACTCGCTTATGAACAACATTGAAATTATTGAGAAAATCAGGCACTTCATGATGGAGGAATTTGAAGTGGAGGAGGAAAAGATTACTCCTGATGCAAATTTGAAAGTAACGCTTGGGTTAGACAGCCTTGATTACATTGACCTGGTAGTAGTTATTGAAAGTAACTTTAAATTCAAAGTAAAACCGGAAGACTTTGCAGGTATCACAACTTACCAGGATTTTTGTGATTATGTGATTTCCCGTGTCAATTCAAAAGAACTCGTTTAATGTCTTTGTGGCAAGGCAAATCCAGGGGAAACAAATCGGGGTATCGCATTTTCATATGGGTATTAAGAAATTTTGGTGTAATGCCCGCTTATTTCCTGCTAAGATTTGTCGTTTTATATTTTTTTCTATTTTCATTTAGGACTTCCCGGCATTTATTCAGCTTTTATCGTCGCAGGATTGGATATAATTTCTTAAGATCTGCCCGTTATCTCTATAAAAACTATTTTCAGTTAGGCCAAAGCATTATTGACAAAGTAGTGGTAATGTCAGGTATAAAAAATAATTTCACCTTCCATTTTGACGGGGAAGACAACCTCAGGAAAATAGCGGTATTGCAGAAGGGAGGCATTCTGTTAAGCGCGCATATTGGTAACTGGGATATTGCGGGGCATTTATTAAAACGGTTAGAAACCAGGATCCACATTGTAATATTTGATGGGGAGTATCAAAAAATAAAAGAATACCTTGATTCCGTAACCGGCAAGCGTGGGGTGAATGTCATCGTTATTAAAAACGATCTTTCACATATTTATGCAATCAGTGATGCGTTTAAGAATAATGAACTGGTATGCATGCATGCTGACCGATTTATAGAAGGCAACAAAACACTCATAAGTGAATTGTTTGGTGAGAAAGCCAGGTTCCCAATGGGACCTTTTTTATTGGCTGCAAAATTTAATGTGCCCGTTTCATTTGTTTTTGCGATAAAGGAAAGTAATTTGCATTATCATTTTTTTGCATCTGAGGTCAGGGAATATGGGGATTTGACAAAAGAATTGGGCATGGATAAAATGCTAAATGATTTTGCGAAGGAAATGGAAGATAAAATTAAGAGATACCCGGAGCAGTGGTTCAACTATTATAATTTTTGGGAGCAATAGGTTAATTAATGTGAAAATGAGAAAACCAGCTAAATTTATTTACTGAGTATCACCCAAATATTGTTGACATACTGGTAGATTTTTGGCCTCGCAACTCCTGGAATAAGGCATCGCGGAATCTACAGTATCAAGCACCCACAGTATCCAGTATCCTGTATCCACCATCAATTATTCACTTTTAAAATAAACAAATTGAATGGATTAGCGAGTAATATATCCAATTTAATACCTCAAAGGCCACCCTTCGTAATGATTGATCATTTGACATGGTGCGATGAAAAAATTACCCGCACGGTGTTTTTGATTAAAAAAGATAATATTTTTGTTGAAAACGGAAGGTTCTGCGAACCGGGTTTAGTTGAAAATATTGCGCAAACCGCTGCAGCAAGGGCGGGATATGTTTCGGTAAGGGAGAACAATCCGGTTCAGGTGGGATATATTGGGGCAATAAAAAACCTTGTGATCCATTCACTGCCCATTGTGAACGAGGAACTGGTAACTGAAATTACGGTAGAGAATCAAATTTTTGATGTAACCCTAATTAAGGGAAGGGTGAGTTGCAATGAGGAATTAATCGCAGAATGTGAGATGAAAATTTTTATTCAATCAAAATAAATTCTATTATGAAACTCATGACAAAACTCCCATGGCTTTTTGCGTTTTTATTTACTATAGGTACTATGCAGCCTATTAAAGCCCAAAGCTTAAAAGATGTATTTAATTCATCTGAGACACCTGTTTTTTATATTGGTGTTGATTTTACGCTGGCACGTGTGATCGATGCACCTGAAAATGCTTCTGACATCCGGGACCGGCATTATCCTGGTATCAATTATTTAGTTGTAAACGAACCTAAAAAGTATGACCTTGCAGGTGCTTTTCACAAGAGCAGTATTGATCACGATCTGAGCCTGGTAGACAAGCGGAATGCAAAAATAAATACGGAAGAAATTAAGACAAACAATTCAGCTGATTACAGCCGTTTAAAAGAAGATGATATCAATAAACTGGTAAAGGGCTTCGACTTCAGTGGGAAGAAAGGGGTAGGCGTTTTATTCATAGTAGAGGGCATGAGCAAGGCAAAGAAAGGAGCCGCTATTTGGGTGACCTTTATAGATATGGGGGCTAAAAAAGTGTTAATGACTGAACGTATGGAAGGTAAAACAGGTATGGCATTTGGGTTTCGTAACTTTTGGGCAAACCCTATCCGGGACGTATTGGATGATATCGAAAAGAAAAAATACAACGAATGGAAATCAAAATATGGAAGTTAATCCAGATATATGACCGGTGATTTATGAAGGGTGCATTCCAAATTGTCGCTTCTGATTTCGGTCGGTGGTGACACCGACCGGGGCTGGGGATGATGTGTGATGTTTTTCAACCTGCTGTTCCATAATAATCAACTGCCTGATTTTTCGATGTTTTTTTATTTTTTGTTAATTATGATTATTTAATGATATATCGGTAAAATATTAACAGGGTTCTGTTTTGAGATCTTTTGAAATTTAAGCGCGGTCTAATATCCTATATCAAAAATCATACATTAAAAATCATCCATCAGGCATCAAGGTTTCGTCTTATGAAAAAGGAATTGAGCAACCGTATTGAGGTTTTAGTACGCTTTAATGAAGCCGATCCATTGGGTATAGTATGGCATGGGCATTATATACGCTATTTTGAGGACGGAAGGGAATCATTTGGAAAAGACCATGGGCTTGGTTACCTTGAAGTGTACAGGCAGGGTTTTGTCACACCTGTTGTAAACGTCCAATGTGATTTTAAAAAATCATTGCGTTTTGGCGATCGGGTAATTGTAGAAACGATCTATATTCCCTGCGAAGCGGCCAAGATAAAATTTAAATACCGGTTGTATAATGCCGACACAGGCGATCTGGTTGCAGTCGGTTCCTCCGTACAGGTTTTTTTAGATAAAGCCGGTTCTCTTCTTCAATTGAACAATCCACCGTTTTTTGAACTTTGGAAGCAACAACAGGCGTTGATTTAATTTTATAAAATGAAAGACGTTTTTATTGTTGCTGATAATATTATTTCACCGCTAGGCATTACTACTGTTGAAAATTTCTCAAGGCTTAGCCAGGGTGTATCGGGTATTCAACAGCAGCAAAATCCTGCCCTTGCTGATCATTCTTTTTATGCATCCTTGCTGAATAATTCAAACGGTGTGCCAGCGGATATAAATTCCCCGTATACTAAATTTGAACAATTGCTGATTGCCTCAGTCAGCAAAGCCTTAGAAAATACTGAAATCGACATTAGCTGGAAAAAAACCATATTGATCATATCCTCTACCAAAGGGAATATCAGCTTAATTGAAAATGCCAACATTACACCGGAATTAAAAAAGCGGGTAGCGCTGCATGGATCAGCGAATTTAGTGGCCGAATATTTTCATTGCGCCAATACACCAATAATAGTGTCGAATGCATGTATTTCGGGGTTACTGGCTATTTTAACAGGCAAGCGCCTGATACAATCAGGCCAGTATGATCATGCCGTGGTGGTGGGTGCAGATGTGATCACAAAATTCGTACTCTCAGGATTTGAGTCATTCCAGGCTATCAGCCCTGCTCCCTGCAAACCTTTTGACGCCGCCCGAAACGGGATAAGCCTCGGGGAAGGAGCAGGCACCGTTATTCTTTCTGCCAATAAAGATTATTCCCGGGGAATAAAGATCACCGGGGGCTCGGTAAGCAACGATGCGAATCATATTTCGGGCCCCTCCCGTACCGGCGAAGAACTATGCCAGGCAATTATGAAAGCTATGCGAGACGCGGAACTTACGGAAAAAGATATTGATCTTATTTCAGCACATGGTACCGGTACGGTATACAATGATGAGATGGAAGCCCTGGCTATTTCATTAGCAAACCTGCTACCCGTGCCGGTGAATAGTTTAAAAGGGTATTATGGCCATACTTTGGGGGCTGCAGGTATAATTGAATCAGTGGTGTCCATCCATTCATTAGAACAAAACCTGATTTTAAAAAGTATGGGGTTCGGACAACCGGGGGTTACAAAAGCACTGAATGTTTCCGGCACTTTACAAACAGGCAACTTAAAAACCTGCCAGAAAACTGCTTCCGGTTTTGGTGGGTGTAATGCCGCCATCATATTTAATAAAGATTAAAATATTTAAAATAATAACCCATTTCAATCTTCATGAATTTTTTTACAAAGGATAAAAAGACTGCCTTCGAAGCAAAGGAGGCAGCACAATGGATCGCATTCGGGCCGGTAATTTTCCAGGCTGCCAGGGTACTCAGGAACTCGGGTATTCTGATGGTAATTGAAGCCAGCGGCCAAGGGGGTATATTGTTGGCGGAAATAACCGAAAAGGTAAAACTGCCAGTTTATGGAGTCAGGGTGTTACTGGAATCCGGATTAAGCACGGGAATCGTATTGGTAAACGATCATAAATATACACTGTCAAAAACAGGTTATTTCATTTTACATGACCCTCTCACCAAAACGAATATGGATTTTGTGCATGATGTTTGTTATAAGGGTCTTTTTTCACTGGATAAAAGTATAGAAAATGGTAAGCCCGAAGGCCTTAAGGAATTTGGGGAATGGAAAACCATTTATGAAGGGCTATCGCAGTTGCCGGAACATGTACAAAAGAGCTGGTTTAGTTTCGACCATTTTTTTTCGGATGACGCATTTCCGTTGGTATTACCACTGGTGTATAAGGATGGTATAAAAAAATTGCTGGATATTGGTGGCAATACCGGTAAATGGGCCATTGCATCTGCAAAGTATTCGGCTGATATAGAAGTAACGATCATGGATCTGCCGGGACAATTAAATGTAGCCAGGTCAAAAATTGAGCAACTCGGCCTGTCTGAAAGGGTGTCCTTTTTACCGGTTAATATTTTAGACGAGACCCTGAAATTTCCAAAAGGATTTGATGCGATCTGGATGAGCCAGTTTTTAGATTGCTTTTCCGAGGATGAAATTGTGTCTATTTTAGAAAGATGCTATGAAGCACTGGACGATGATGGCGTGGTGATTATTTTAGAGCCTTTCTGGGATAAACAAAGGTTTGAGATCGCGGCTTTCTGTTTGCAGCAGACTTCGCTTTATTTTACCGCATTGGCCAATGGCACAAGCCAGATGTATAGTGCTGAAACTTTTTTAGCTTGCATTGAAAGAGCGGGCTTTGATATTACAGAGCAGGTGGATAATATTGGATTGAGCCAAAGTTTATTGAAATGCAGGAAGAGGAGGTGAGGTCAAACGAAAACACACAAAACATGAATACGGAAAAAGTAGATGTATTGGTAATTGGTGCCGGACCTGCGGGAACCGTGGCCGCTTCTATCATCAACAAGGCGGGCTTCAAAGTTAAAATAGTGGAGAAGCTAAAATTTCCCCGGTTTGTAATTGGTGAAAGTTTATTACCCCGCTGTATGGAAGGTTTGGAAGAGGCCGGTTTCCTGGATGCAGTAAAAGAAAAGGGTTTCCAGGAAAAATTTGGAGCCAAGTTTGTAAAAAACGGTAAAATCTGTGATTATCTTTTTGCAGACCAGTTTACTCCCGGATGGAACTGGACATGGCAGGTACCAAGGGGAGAATTTGATAAGGTATTGGCAGATACCGTTGAGAAAATGGGTGTGCAAATAAACTATGAAACTGCTGTGACCGGCATTGTATTTACCGGCACTGATTCAGTGACGACTGTGGAAGACAAAGAAGGTAATAAAAGCCTGGTGGAGGCCCGGTTTATTGTGGATGGCAGCGGTTATGGCAGGGTTATTCCGCGGCTATTCAAGCTCGACAAGCCTTCCAATCTTGTTTCGCGTAAAGCGTTATTTACCCATACCGTCGATAGCAGGCGTTCATTGGATGATGAGCCAAACCGCATTACCATCATAGTGCACGCCTACGGTATCTGGATTTGGGTAATACCCTTTTCAAACGGCATTACTTCACTGGGATTTGTGGGTGAACATGAATTTTTTAAAAGTTATGAGGGAAGCGAAGAATCGCAATTGCGAGCCTTAATAGCATCGGAACCTTATCTAAGCGAGCGCTTCAAGGATGTGGATTTTGTATTTGACCCAAAAGTGCTGGAAGCATGGTCGGGCACTACCGAAAAATTCTACGGAGAAGGTTTTGTACTTACAGGTAATGTAACGGAATTCCTGGATCCGGTATTTTCTTCAGGCGTTACATTAGCCACTGTTTCCAGCCAGTTAGCTGCTAACCTTGTCATTAGAAAACTGAAAGGGGAAACGATTGACTGGAATAAGGAGTATACTGAGCCAATGATGCAGGGTGTAGATACATTTCGTTCCTATGTAATGGCCTGGTACGAAGGCACCTTAGACACTATTTTCTTTGCAGACAACCAGGTGCCGTCAATAAAGAGTATGATATGCTCTGTATTGGCCGGTTATGTCTGGGATACCGCTAATCCATATGTGAGGGACCACAGGACGGCCTTACACAAACTTGCCCGCCTGATTGAGCTGAGGGATTCCTTAACTGAAAAAACAAATAGCTGAGCTTTGCCAGTAGCCATTTATATTACCGCCAGTGCCGGGATCAGCAAAGCCCGGGTTTTTAAAAATGAAAAATCCGTATTTGAAAATAAAACCGCTGATCTTCCAGATTTCTTATTGGCTATATATCATCATTTCGGTTTAAAATATCCAAAGTTTCATAAAATGGATTACCTGAGCAAGGCAGGATGGCTTGCTTCAGAAGTTTTGCTGAAAGACAGTTATGAGGCTGGAAAATATAAACCGGAAGAAGTGGGAGTAGTATTAACCAATGCCAGTTCAAGCCTTGACACCGACCTTAAATATTTTGAATCAACAAAGGATATCGCAAGTCCCGCTTTGTTTGTCTATACACTCCCCAATATCGTTATTGGCGAAATTTGTATTAGAAATGGTTTGAAGGGAGAGAGTGCTTTTTTTATATTTGAAACTTTTGACCCTGATTTTATAGAGAATTATGTCAGCAACCTGATCAATAACAATATCTTGCAGGCATGTATTTGCGGGTGGGTTGAATTAATAGGGGAAGAGTGGCTTATTGTTTTGTTTTTGGTTGAGAAGAATCTTAACAAGGCGGATCATCCTTTAGCGGCCATTGGCACGGAAAGCATGGTTTTTAAGAAGGAAAATTTAAATAAAATATATCATTTAATAAATGGATAAATTAATTCAGGATCTGAAAGTGCAGATCATCGCCCAATTGAATTTGCAGGAAGTAAAACCGGAAGATATCGGTGATGATCAGCCACTGTTTGTGGAAGGTCTGGGCCTCGATTCCATTGATGCCTTGGAACTGATCGTCTTATTGCAACAGCAATACAAGATCAAGCTATCGAATGCGGAAGATGGGCCTAAAGTATTTCGCTCGGTAAAAACCATCGCGGAATATATTACCGACCACCAGGCACAAAATAGCCAGCAATGAATGTTCCTGTTTTTATTGCCGGCGTGGGTGCAGTTTCGGCCATTGGAAACAATGCGGCCGAATGCCTGGCTGCGCTTGAAAAGGAAGAGGCAGGTATAGGTACTATGGTGTACCTTGATTCTGTTCATTCGAAAACGCTGCCCGTGGCGGAAGTCAGGTTGAACAATGAAACGCTTGCGGAGCGTCTGGGCCTGCCGGCGGTGATAAGCCGTACCGGGATGCTGGGTATGATGGCGGCAAAAGAAGCAGTTGAAAATGCCGGCATAAATGATCTTGCTGCGCTTCGTACCGGTCTTATTTCAGCCAATACAGTGGGGGGGATGGACAGGACTGAACGGTTTTTCGCAGATTTTCATGCCGATCACAAAAAAGGGAAACTGAGGGATGTTATTCATCATGAATGCGGTTATATTACAGAATTGATAGCTGACTATTTAGGTATTCGAAATTATGTCTCTACCATTAGTACGGCATGTTCCTCATCAGCCAATGCAATTTTTTACGGGGCCAGATTGATCAGGAATAATATCGTTGATGTGGCAGTTGCCGGGGGAACAGATGCATTGACTAAATTTACTCTCAACGGTTTTAATACCCTCATGATACTGGACCGGGAATTTTGCAAACCCTTTGACGAAAACCGCAAGGGGTTGAACCTGGGGGAAGGGGCAGGTTATGTGGTGTTGGTATCTGAAAGGGTTGCGGCAAATTTAAAAAACAGTCCTTCCTGCAAATTAAGTGGTTATTGTAATGCCAATGATGCTTATCATCAAACCGCTTCCTCACCTGATGGAAAAGGCTCTTTTCTTGCAATGAGGGGAGCATTGGACCGAAGTGGTTTGGAACTTACCGATATTGATTATATCAACCTGCATGGTACCGGTACGCAAAATAATGATATTGCGGAAGGCACAGCTATCAGTCGTTTATTCGGCCCGGTTTATCCAAAGATGAGTTCTACCAAATCATTCACCGGGCATACCCTGGGTGCCAGCGGCGGATTGGAAGCCGTGTTTTCGGTACTCGCTATCCGGGAGCGCATGATCTTTCCCAACCTGCGTTTGCAAACTCCCATGAAAGAATTGCCATTTGTTCCCGAAACCCGTTTGATAAAAAACTTTCATGTCGGCAATGTACTCTCCAATTCATTCGGCTTTGGTGGAAATTGTTCATCATTGATCTTTTCAAAAATTTAAGATGAAGCTTTATATACGTGCAACCGGAAATATTTCACCACAAAAGACCTTTGGGCATCCCGCTTTTCTTGCAGACCCGGTAGAACATTGGGGCAACCGGTTGAATTGCGTGGAGCCCGACTATAAGGCATTTATTGATGTAAAGCAGATAAGAAGGATGAGCCGGGTTATTAAAATGGGTGTGGCCGCCGCAATGGAATGCTTACAGGAAGCGGGTGTGGAATCACCTGATGCAATTGTTACAGGTACGGCTTATGGATGCCTGGAGGATACGGGTGTTTTCTTAACCAGAATGGTAGAGCAGCAGGAGGAATTGCTGGCACCTACTGCTTTCATACAGTCCACACACAATACAGTTGGCGCCCAAATAGCGCTGATGTTGCATTGTACCGGGTACAACAATGTATTTGTACATCGCAGCTTTTCCTTTGAAAGCGGCCTGCTTGATGCGATGCTTTTACTGAAAGAACAGGAAGTAAATAATGTATTGGTTGGCGGATTGGATGAAACAACGGATACAAGTCATGATATTTTAAACCGTTTCGGTTTATACAAAAGGGAACCTGTTTCCAATTTCGACCTATTTACCTGGATATCAAAAGGAACCATTGCAGGCGAAGGAGCCGCTTTTTTTTTATTGGCCAATCAATCATCCCCGGATGATTATGCAGTATTGGATGCATTGACAACCTTTTATAAACCGTTGGGTATTAATGATACAGAAGGACAAATTTTATCGTTTCTATCCGCTCAATCAATTTTGCCTGCGGATATCGACCTGGTCATTAGCGGCAGGAATGGCGATGCAAAAGGGGACAAGGTATATGACAGTTTGGGGAAGACCATTTTTAACAATATTTGTTCTGTGAATTATAAGAACTTGTGCGGCGAATATCCCACTTCCGTTTCTTTTGCTTTGTGGCTGGCCGCTAATATTATTAAATCAGGTGCCGTACCTGGAGTACTGGGGTATACCGGTAATAAAGAAAGGGGAATTAAAAAAATATTGATCTATAATCATTCGCAAAATGTGCACCATTCCTTACTATTGATCTCGGCATGCTAAATTTCAGGAACACGAATATCTTCTTTATGCTACTGCTGGTTTTTGCTACCGGTCTGCATTGGTATGCGGGAATTCCTGTTTTCGTTTATCCAGTGCTGTTATTGTTATATTCAGGTATAGTTTTTTATGGATGTTATTTTGTTCATTCCAATTTTTTCCTCCCGGTTATCTGTTCGGCTAAAACGGATAAAAAAGAAATTGCCATTAGTTTTGATGATGGCCCTGCGAATCAGTATACACCGGAAATTTTAGAGGTGCTGAATAGACATGGCGTTAAAGCAGCATTCTTTTGCATTGGTAACCGCATCGGTGAGAATGAAAAATTATTTCAGCGGCTTCTTGAAGAAGGGCATATGATTGGTAACCATAGTTATTCGCATCATATCCTGTTCGATCTGCTCTCCTTTAAAAAAATGCTCGGAGACCTGAAAATGATGGACCATGAAATGGAAAAATTAACCGGTTTGCAACCGAAATTGTTCCGGCCACCTTACGGTGTAATTAATCCAAATTTAAAAAAGGCCATTATTCATGGCGGTTACATACCGGTAGGATGGAGCGTAAGATCATTGGATACAGTAATTAAAGATGAGAAAACATTATTTGACAGGATAAGTAAATCGTTAAAACCAGGAGCAATCTTCCTGTTTCACGATACCAGCAAAACAACACTCGCCGTATTACATGCATTTTTAAAGGAGGTAATGGCAAGCGGGTATGAAATCGTCCGATTGGATAAAATGCTACATTTGAAACCTTATGCGTAAAATATTTTTAATATTATCCATATTCTTTTCCGGCAATGTTTCACAGGCACAATATGCAGGATATAGCCGGTTGGCGGATCTTATTAAATTCAAATCTGAATTTTCCGCCGCCACTCAAAAAACATTTACGATCAAAAGCAATTTTGTTCAGGAAAAAGAGCTCAGCATGCTGGCGGAAAAAATTGTGTCGAAGGGAAAGTTCTGGTTCAAAAAAAATAACCTGGTACGTATGGAATATAACCAGCCATTTCAGTACCTGATGATTATTAATAATGATAGGGTATTTGTAAAGGACGGGCAGAAAGAAAACAAAGTATCCGCCAGGTCAAATAAACTATTTCAGCAGGTCAATAAAATAATGATCGATTGTATGCAGGGCACTTCGCTCAGCAATCCCGATTTTAAAACCAGGGTATTCGAAAACAAAGCCACCTACCTGGTTGAACTGGTACCGATCGTAAAAGGATTAAAAGAACTTTTTAAAAATATTAATGTGGTGGTTGACAAAATGGATTATTCTGTAAATAGCATTGAGATGCAGGAAGTTTCCGGAGATAATACCATCATCCGATTTGTAAACAAGGAACTGAATACAATCCTGCAAGATGCGCTGTTTTCTATTAATTAATTCCGTGTTTATATTACTGGGCTGTACATCCCCATATAAGCACCTTCAGGCTACGACGGGCGATACAAGGACTTTGCACAAATTTAAGCCTGCCTTTTCGGTAGCGTTGTATAAGGCCGGGATAGATGTCATGGGCAATCATTTGAGTGGACTGCTCATGATAAAAAAAATGCCGGACAGCAGTATCCGAATGGTGTTTTCAAATGAAATAGGATTTAAGTTTTTTGATTTTGAATTTTCAACGGACGGAGGATTTAAGGTATTTTCCATTATCCGGCAAATGGATAAAAAGGCGTTGATAAAAACATTGCGCAAGGATTTTAAATTGATCATGATGGAAGGGATTGATAGCGCTAATGTGCTGATTCGCAAAAGTAACGGGTTGGTATACTATAGTTTTCGCCGGGCGGAGGGATATTATCATTACATTACGAATTTATCGGGCAACGAACTGGTGCGATTGGAAAGATCATCCAAAAGAAAACCGGTAACGGAAGCGATCATGAAAAGCTACATCAACGGCATACCGGATACCATTGGCATTACTCATAAAAATTTCAATTTCACCATCGGTTTAAAAAGGTTGATAAGATGATGTTATCAGGCGATTTTTTTCATATTACAACTTTGCAACTGGACAACGGAAAGATTAATGCCGTACTGGAAATAAATGCAACCCATAAAATATTTGAAGGTCATTTTCCGGGGCAACCGGTTGTGCCCGGTGTGTGTATGATGCAGATAGTGAAGGAAATACTGGAGTCAGTGCTTGCCGAAACAACAAGACTTGTAAGCGCTGATAATTTAAAATTCCTTGCGTTAATCGATCCGACTGAAAATAATATAGTTCATGCGGAAATAATATATTCCCCTGATGAGGGCGGCAGCATTAAAGTGAGGGCTTCCCTTGTGAATGATCCAGTTATTTATTTTAAGATGAATGGGGTTTTTGCTTTTGAGGAAAGATAATTGTCGCGGCACCAGGTGGTTTGTGAGGACATAAACCACGGCGCAGACTTACGGCGAAAGGAAATAGTTTGGTCAACCTGGCGATTAGGGGCAAAATAATTAGTTATCTTAGCAAAGTTTATAATCCGGAGAATGAAATGCTCTTTATTAATCATATAAATATTTCATTTTACCGGTTCTTCAGATGTATGAGTTTATGGTAAAACTTGAATTAAAACCTTATTATGACATAGCCGTCATTGGTGCCGGTGTGGGCGGATTAACGGCTGCGGCGCTTTTAAGTAAGGCGGGTTTTTCCGTTTGTGTATTAGAAAAAGAACCACATGTGGGTGGATATCTGGCAGGGTTCAGGAGAAAGGATTTTATTTTTGATACAGCGATCCACTGGTTGAATCAATGTAACCGGGATGGCCTGGTAAGCAGGTTATTTGATGTGTTGGGATCAGATCATCCCAATGCTATTCCTCAAAAACGCATTCGAAGATACAAAGGGGATAGGTTCGATTATTTGCTTACCAATAATCCCGATGAATGGCGGGATCAGTTGATCACTGAATTTCCAGATGAACGAGAAGGAATTGAACGATTTTTTAAGGCGGCAAAAAAGCTTGGGAAATCATTTAAAAATTATAGCCGTATTTTTCGTTCCGAAGAAACCATGTCTTTTTTTGAACGATTGTGGAATAAGAAAAGATTGCTGGAATTTGTGATTCCCTTTATTCCGTTTATAACGTATAGCGGGGAGAAGGGTCTGAAGAAAGGCCTGGATAAATATTTTAAGGATGAGGCCATACATCGGATATTCGCATCGGAGACAGAATTGCTATCCTGTTTGATACCTATTGGATGGGCATACTATGGTGACTTTCAAAGTCCGCCAAAAGGTGGTGGCCAGGCGATACCGGAATGGCTGCAGTATATAGTCAGGTATTATGAAAATCCCATTCAATGTAAATGCAGGGTGACACAAATATTACTTAAAAACAATACGGTTGCCGGTGTAGCTTTTGAGCATCGCGGAAGTGATTATGCTATCAATTGCAGGTATGTGGTGGCGGCAAATGATGTGGAAACTTTATATGAAAAAATGTTACCTGAAAATGCCATTCCCGCGAAGCTGAAAAATAAATTAAAAAAGGCGGAGATGTATAGTTCTTCCGTAACCATTTCCATTGCTCTTGATTGCCCCGCTGAGGCCCTGGGATTTAATGAGGAACTGGTGCATATTGCCGGTGAAAAGGGAACTTTTGATGATCATTCCGGTGGTGATCCTTTGAAAAGTGAGATCAGTATACTAGCCCCCTCCTTCAGGGATAAATCGATGGCACCGGAAGGGAATGGCACGATAACGCTATTCATGCCTGCTTATATGGATTTTAGAAATAACTGGTTTACCAAAAGAGATAAACAGGGAAATTATGTCAGGGGTGAGGAATACAATAAATTAAAAAATGAGATCGCTGATCAGCTCATTGGCAGGGTAGAGGCAAAATGTGCACCCGGACTGAGATCTCATATTCTTTTTTATGAAGTAGCTACACCTGTTACTCACCACCGGTATACCGGTAATAAGAATGGTACAATGATGGGTGCTAAACCGGGCAGGGAGAATATGCAGAATAAAATTGCGCATTACAAAACCCCGGTTAAAAATCTTTTGTTAGGAGGACATTGGGCGGAGTTGGGAGGCGGGGTACCCATTGCGGTAAAAGCCGGTACCAATGCTGCATTGCTGATCCTTAAAAAAGAAAATAAGGCCGCATTTCATTCACTTGCCGCTTATCTTGATAATAAAAAAACACTTGAAGCGTTGCAGAAAGATGATTGTTTCAGGCCATACGATAATTCCTGGATACAGCCACTCACTCCCGCGCAGAGACGAAGTATGCTGGTGCAGGAAAGAAAATAAATATACCGGATGCAGGATACCGGATACCAGATTCCGGATACCGTATAGTTCTATCATTCATTTTGCCAATATATTTTTAAAACCAATTCCAATGCCATTTATGCGGTTTTTAAATTCTTCCGAAATCAAATATTACCATTTATTCCTGAACGGCTATTTTCTCTCAATACTTTTAATTTCCTGCTCCTATTCTGCCAAAACTACAAAGAAATTACTGGAGGCGTCTAAATCAACGGTATACGATATATTGGTTGTGCCGGGTGCACCTTTGGAGAATGAAAAATGGAGCATGGCTATGAAGGGAAGGATCTATTGGGCAAAATACCTGTATGACGAGGGGATCGCCAAAAATATAATTTTTTCAGGGTCGGCTGTATATACGCCTTATTACGAAGGGATCATCATGGCGCTGTATGCAATTGCTATTGGTATTCCGCCGGAACATGTTTTTTATGAAACCCGGGCGGAGCATAGTACGGAAAACATTTATTATTCCTATGTGAAAGCCAAAGAACTTGGATTTAAAAAAATCGCCCTTGCGTCGGATCCGTTTCAGACAAAAACATTGCGAAGGTTTACCCGCAAGAAGCTAAGCCGGGATGTCGGCATGCTCCCAATGGTAATGGATACAATGAAAATGCTGGAGTTTACGATGATTGATCCTGTTATAGATTTCCAGAAGGCTTATGATAAGGATTTTATTTCAATAAAGAAAAGGCAGGGATTTTTTAAGAGATTGAAAGGAACGTTGGGATACAATATAAAAAAGGATAGTTTTAAATGATTCCGGCGCTGATTTAGGATGTAATATTGAATTGCCGCGATTATATGAGGAAATCAGGAATAAGGAAATCAGCATGGAAATTGAAATCAAGCATCCGTTAATACCGTTGTTTCTTCCCGCTACCCGTCATAGTCAGTGCATCCACTATTCTTAATCGTTGGGGTGCCTTAAAAGCTGACAATCGTTTCCGGCAATAGCGTAATACATCTTCCAAATCAATGGTTTCTCCTTCGTTTAAGACCAATTCACCTTCGATAATCTGTCCCATCAGCGGGTGAGGGCAGCTGCTGATTCGCGCCCACTTTATTTCCGGTATTGTTTCCAACAGGGCTTCAACTTCTTCAGGAAAAACTTTGATTCCTGAAACATTGATCACCGATTTTGTGCGCCCCATGATCCTTATCATACCATCCGGCGACTTACAGGCATAATCTGCGGTTAAAAAATACCCGTTCTTTAGTACTGCTTCGCGTAGCTCGCGGGGAATAAGATAAGCATCAAACATACCCGGGCCCTTTATGCCTAAATGGCCAATAATTCCGTTTGGTAAAGGATTATTTTCATCATCTAAAATTTCAACGGTATAATCGGGCAAGGCATATCCGACTGCATCAGGATGCTCGGTTGATTTTACCATATTAATGATTGGCAGGCCAATTTCAATTATTCCATAGGCCTGGATCACATTGTGTCCGAAACGGGATTTAAACGCATTGCAAACCTCCGGTGAAATAGCAGCAGATGTAGAAATTACTTTTTTCAAAGAAGGCATTTTTTCAAATCCGGTATCATTGGCAAGTAAGCGAATCTGAATAGGGGAGGCATATAGTAAGGTTCCCTTATATTGGTTGGTTATTTCTATGATAGTTTTGGCCAAAAAGTTTTTAGCAATTGCTATCGCCGCGCCAAATCGTATGTACAAAACAATCGATACTACAAAATGATAGGCCATCGGCAGCATCCATATCACGGTATCGCCAGAGCCAAGTCTAAGCCCCCTATTTGCACCTTCGATCCTTTCTATCACTGACTGGTGAGAAATGATCACCCCTTTTGATTTTCCGGTAGTGCCGGAGGTAAACCGTATAAATGCGGGAAATTTTACGTGTGGGGCAAATATCGTGGAAACAGGTATATGCGTATGACTGAATGAGAAGGATCCGGCCTTCATGGTAATGAGGGTATCAAAAACGGGAATTGACCGGGCTCCACTCATATCATCCAGCAGGGCATGTAATTGCGCTTCATTTATGATATCTTCAATTTCTGAATTTTTTAATTGATGCGACAGGGGCATTACGGCGGCGCCACAACCAACTACTGCGAAAATCCCCGTGATAAAATTTCTTCCGTTTCGCGCTTTTATCCCGACTCCCATTCCTGGTTTTACACCCAGGTCAACTAACCGGATTCGTAATTCTTCTGCCTCCAAAAAAAGCTGTTCAAAGGTTAGCATGCCATAATCGTCATATACAGCGGGTTTTTCGGGCCATTTTCGGGCCGATTCTCTTAAAATTTCATAAACGGGGAACTCAACCATTTTGCAATAATACTTACAATTGCCGGGTTTGAATGATTTTGATCATTTCGTTTATGGAAATGTTCAACACAATACCCGCTGCAAAAAGGCCGGCAGCATAGCCGGTTTGCAAGCAGGTTCCAATCACCCTTGCACTTGCGATGGCCCCATCTGTCGCAGAAATATTACGGCCGGCCATAAACAGGTTTTTGATCGTTCTGGATTGTAAACAACCTGCCGGTATACTGTAAAAATCATCAAGCCTGAAATAGCGCATTTTTACCCGTTTATTTTGCTCCCATTCTTCAATTGGCCATGAAGCCCTGGCGATTGCATCTTCCGTTTTTTTGCAGCTTAATACATCTTCTTCCGTTAAAATATAGACTCCGGATGATCGTGCGCCTACCCTTACTCCTACTTCAGGTGCCATGTTCAACATGCTGGCATTCTTAAAAACAGTCAGATGCTGAATGAGGTAGCTGGTTAGTGTCTGAGCGAAATTAAGCGCTGATCTTTTTAATTCCGCCAGGTTTTCGGGGGTATTGGTAACAGCAACCGGGATGCCTATTTTCAGACTTACACGATGATCTTTCAAAGATCCCGGTACAATATATACCCTGTCATAGTGATCTTCCAGCTTTTTTTCATCAATAGCTGATTGAAGTTCTTTTTTTAAGATCATTCCCAATGAAGCTTCCGTTACTTCTCCAATATTTTGTAAAGTAAACACCTGGGCGGCTGCCTGGAAATTTTTGCTTTTGATCAACGGCAGGTTGGCTAAAACGCTTACAGCACCTTCACCGGAGCAATCTATTATTGATTTTAGAAAGATCTTGAGGGTTTTGTCGCCGGTTTGTATGGAAATTGATTCAATATGATCATTACTGATTTCAACTTTTTTCAAAATGGAATTGAAATATGCCTCCACCTTATTGCCGGTCAGTAATTCATGGCAGATATTTTTGAAAACCTCAATTTCATAGGGTAAATAATGCAGGCCACAGGAATTGCACATTGGACTTGTATGTGATCTTTTCCTCAATTCTTCTCCAAAAGTCTTTGCAAAACCTTTTGAGATATAGGCTGTTTGAGTATTCTTACTGAATTTGTATAATCCACATACCGTGCCTACCTCAGCCGCGGTGGCTTTCCCTCCCAAAAATAAATTCCGTTCAACCAGTATTACGTTCACTCCTTTCCCGGATGCCGCAACAGCCGCTGCAACTCCCGAAGCACCCCCTCCCACAATAACCACATCAGTATATATTGTTGCTTCCATTAATAATTGGGTAATAGTATTTGTTCCAGGTTTTTTTCTATTTCACAAAGTTCATCTTTTGTAATAATATCCGGAGAATAAGCAATATTTATATTTAGCCCGTTATTGTGTTTAAGAAAAACAAAGGTTAACCCCGGAGGGAAGGTTAGCGCGGGCAAAATTGCAATATCCCTGACTGGCATACCAAATAACTGCTTTAGATCCACAAAATTTTCCCCGGTGGAAGTATATAAGAAACTGGCAAAAACGCCCCTGCCGGTATGGCTTATGAAGGTATAATACAATCCGAGTGGTATGTGGCGCATCATATTCAGGAACATCGTATACTTCTGGGGTCTTCTTTCTTTGATTTGTGTGGTCATTTGGTTGCTGATGCACTTTACCGTAAGTTGAATACCAGCTAAGGCCGATTGCGTAATCCGGTAGAATAAAAATGATACACAATTTGAAATGATTGGCCCCGTAGCACCCCTTAATCTTCCGTCGTATGGTACCGGTAGCCAGATCACTCCTTTCTTGCCGCGTCTTTTGTTATGATCGTTTATCACATGAGCACAACACGCAATATAAAAAATGGTGTTGCCAAACCGGGCACCGCTTTTATAAGCATTGGTATTGATTTTTTCCGCTTTTTCATTATCGAAATGAATGATCTTATATGTTGTATCCAAAGTAGATCTTATTTCTTTACCAGCTACGGAAGAGATGGGCTTTTTGGAGGAATCCTGTACAAATTTTTTAACCTGGTACATGTTAATAATATACCTCAGGAAATTCGGCTTCTTTTCTTTGGCCGGAAAAAAGCTGTTCATTTTATTTTCTTCGTTGTTTGCAATGGCATCGAGGTGTTTTATCAACAGTGAACTGCCTTTGCCATCCATCAGGATATGGTTCCAGGATATGACAAGGGAGCAGTTGCCGGATGGATAGTAAACAATATCAAATTCTATGAATGCAGAGGCATTGACCGGGATATCCCTGTTAATGATTCCAGTAGGGAGTCCATATGCTTCAATGGGGTAATGCTCTTTAACTGTAATTTTATTTCCCATGTCAGCATATTTCCAGTAAGGTATGGTAAGCAGTGAACCCGGCACCAATTCAATATTGCATAGCCAGTGCACCAGGGGTGAACTTTGGAGAATATTATATAATTTTTCGACGGGCAGGGCATTGTCAAAATGGATGATCTTACGCATTACATTTCCTCCCGCCTGGTGCTTTTTTGCGTGTTTATCCAATACCAAATGGAAGCAGTCCGCACCACTTAAACGCAGTTTTTTGGGGAGACCGGTTTTGTCACACAACCTCATTTGATTTCATTTAATTTACAGCAAACTTATATCATGGATCAAAAACCAGGCGTCAAAAAATCGGCCGTTAAAGTATTAAAGTAATTCCAACACTGTCAGGGAAAGTGAATTGAGCGTTCGAAAATTTTCGGGCACTAATTTTTCATCCGGGATTACCACACCATATTTGCGTTCAATAAAAAGTATGATCTCAACAATAGAAAACGAATCTATTCCCGCATCCTGCAAATCGGTAGCAGCATCAATAGCCACATCCTCCGCTGTGATGTTTTGTTCGATATATTTTTTGATATCCTTTATAATTGTTTCGGCATCCATACACTATATTGTTCGTTTTATACGGTTAGCCACAGATGCAATTTTAATAGTAGCTATACCAAACACTATTAATTTCGATGCATTTATCAATATTGCGCCTGCTTCTGCACCCCTTAAAAATAGTTTATAAAATCCTTCCAATGACCAGTTTAGCGGAGAAAACGCACTTATCGACCGCATAGTCTCCGGCATTAAATAAGTGGGAACCCATACACCTCCCAGGGCTGACAATAAAAGAATAGAAAGAGATCCCATCACGGCTCCCTGTTGTTCGGTGGACGCTAATGTGCCCACCATTACGCCATAACCTGTGGACGAAAAAGCGGTGGCCAGGGTCAATATAATAATTCCGGTAACACTGTTTCCTAAAACCAATACCGGTAACCCCAGCATGGGCAAAATTACAAGGCCTACTGAAAGCATGAGTAAAAACTGGATCAGGCAAACGATCACGTATACAATGATCTTTCCGGAGATCAGGAATAAATAAGAACCAGGCATGGTGTGCAACCGGAAAACGCTTCCCTCATTTTTTTCCTTGATAATACTGCCTGAAAGGGGGATCACAATAAAAAACATGGCAAAGATCGTCCAGGCCGGCACATTATGCTGAACCGCATTGGGAATCAGTTTGTCTCCTGACCGGGAAGCGTATAATTCATTATATTGAATGATCTGCGTTGATTCAAAAACATGTTTCGGTCCGGTTGATCCAGCAGGGAGGATCTCAGCTACCTGGTCTGAAAATGTTTGAAACATGATCCTGGTTTTTATTTCTGATATAAATTCCCTCAAGCTGCTGGTGATCGAGGTAAGAAAAGATCTTTTTGCAACAGGGTCGATCAGTATTTTTATTTCTACCGAGTCAGCATTTGTCAAAGCGGCTTTATTAAGCACGGAATCAGGTTCCATTGTTTCATTCACCAACCGGGTTACATTTCTCCTGATAGCTTCTGTGGCACCACGTGGAATAATAATGCCCACCATAAATTTTCCATCGGCAACAGCCTCTTTGGCCAGTTCCAGGGTAGCCGGATTACCCTCAATCGAATCGTAAAACGCGCAAAGTTCATTGCTTCTTAAACCCTGCTCTATTAATATGCCCAATGAATCCTTATCCTCGTTAACAAAAATAATTGGTATGCCTTTTTCATTTAATGTTTTAAAAGCCGAATCCTGGATCAGGGTCATTACAAGGATAAGGATCATCGGCATAATGAACAAGATGGATAGGCCCAACCGGTCTCTCAAGAGTAGTAAGGTTTCCTTCTTAATGGAGGCGAATAGCTTGCTGATCATTAATCTCTGAGTTTTCTATTTGTCAGGTTTAAAAACACAGTTTCCAGGTTGGCGCATCCCGGGTAATGAGCGACCAGTTCAGCCGGTGAACCCTGCGTCAAAATTTTTCCATCATCAATTATGGAAACGGTGGTACAAAAATCTTCGGCCTCCTCCATATGGTGAGAAGTATAAATGATGGTGGTGCCTTCCTTATTGATCTCTTTAAGGTTTTCAATGATCACATTCCGGGTTTGTACATCCACGCCTACCGTAGGCTCGTCCAGGAATAAGATTTCAGGTTTATGAAGGATGCCGGCAATCAGGTTTACCCTTCGTTTCATTCCACCTGAATAAGTGGAAATCCTCTTGCCGGCGGCATCTTTTAAACCTAATTTTTCTAACCATAAATCGATCCTGTTGCTTAATTCTTTGCCCTTTAGGCCATACATGTGACCGTAAAAATCAAGGTTTTCACGAGCCGACAGGGTAGGGTAGAGCGCAATATCCTGTGGTACGATCCCAATGATTTGCCTGATGGCTGCCATATGATCTGATAAACGCATTCCATCAATGATCACTTGTCCGCCGGAAGGAGGATACAGGCCGCAAAGCATGGAAATAGTAGTGGTTTTGCCAGCGCCATTTGGGCCCAGTAAGCCAAATATTTCGTTCCTTTTGATCGAAAACGAGATGCCCTTTACTGTGGCTTCCGGAGCATTTTTAAAAGTTTTGGTTAATTTTTGAATCTCTATAATAGTGGGTTCATTCATGGGTTGTGAGGAAAAATTAAAGTAACCAGGGTAAAATTTAGTACCGGTATTGCGTTAAACTTGAATTGTCAACAGTGAATGGTGAATACTTCACAATTGGCTGAAGTTGCACAGGCTATTTTTAATGGTGATTGGAAGAAAACCGATACCGGCAAAATTAAACTAAATAAACTGCCAATCTATTAATTTTTGGTATTTTGATAGTCAGTAAATCTTCCTGGTAAATTCTTACTATGGAATTGCGAACGCACTCTTCTTATTTTACCAGTCCCGTTGTGATCTTAGCTGAAAGTAAACAGAGTGGGATGCTGGGCCCCGGGTGAACACTTCCACCACAGAAATAGAGGTTTTTTAGTTCTTTTGAAAAATTTGCATGGCGCAAAAACGCAGCAAATTTGTTGTTGGAGCTATTTCCATAAATTGCGCCAAAAGCACTGGAAGTACGGCTTTCGATCACCCTGGGATCAAATACCATTTCCGTTTCGATAAATGGGGCAAGGTCTGTTTTTAAAACCCTGTTTATTTTTTTAATTATATTTTCTCTTGTTTTACTGATCAGTAGATCCCAATCCTGGCCGGAATTATTGGGCACATTAATAAAGGTAAACCAGTTTTCGCAACCAGGCGGAGCATCAGCAGGGGTCAGTTTACTGGTGATATTCAAGTAAATGGTGGGATCGGAATAAATGGTTTTTTCCTTAAAAATACTTTCAAACTCTTCCCGGTAATTTTCACTGAACAGGATATTATGCAGGCCCAGTTGTTTGAACGATGTTTTGATTCCCCAATAAAAAATGATCCCTGAGCTTGATTTAGGCTGGTTCAAAATTCTTAATGGTTTTTTTGCCATTGGCATCAGTTTTTGATAACAGTTATAGATATCCATATTACTGATTACCACATCAAATTGTAACTCATCCTTATCTGTCCTGATACCGGCAGCCATTTTGTTTTTGATCAGGATCTCCCGAACGGGCGCAGAAAAGTGAAATTGTACGCCAATATCCACTGCCAGCCGGACCAAAGAGGAAGTGATACTGAACATGCCGCCTACCGGGTAATACGCTCCTTTTACGATTTCTACATTAGGTATTACATTTAAAGTAGCGGGAGAGAGGTATGGGCTCGATCCGTTGTAGGTGGCATAACGGTTGAATATCTGTACCAGCCTTGGATCTTTAAAAGCTTTTTCATTTGCGCCATTCATTGTATCAAAGGCACCGATCTTTCCAAAATTCCATAAGCCCTTCGCTACCTGACGGGTAAAATAGTTTTTGATCTTGTGTAATGAGTTTTGCAAAAACACATCGGCCGTTAAATTGTAGATCAGTTCTGATTTATCCAGGTATTTAAGAATAGCTGCTTTGTTATCGATTGTTTTTTTTGACATTTCTGTAGCAAATTGTTCTTTGCCGTGAAATGCGTCGAGGCTCGTTCCGTCTTCAAAAAAATAATGATATACAGGGTTAAGTTGCGTATAATTAAAGAACCCTCGTGGATCCTTACCCGATAATTCAAACAATTCATCAACATAGGCGGGCATGGTAAAAACAGAGGGGCCCATGTCGAATCTGTATCCCCTACTGCTTTCGGTTGATAGTTTTCCGCCCGGGAAACTATTGGCCTCGTACACATCAACCGAAAAGCCTTTATTCCGCATACGTATAGCCGCTGCAATTCCCGAGATACCAGCTCCTATAATGACACATTTTTTATAATTTTCTTTGATCATGGTTTAATATGGATGAAAGCATTTTGGTAAACACCCGGTTTTGGTTCGAAAACCGGTAACAAATTTAGCATTGCTGCTGAAAATAATAATTTTTATTCCTGCCAGCCGCCTGCCGGATAAATGTATTTTTATTTTTTGAAAAGAGTTAGGAATAAATATTTATATTGAACCGTCATGACAGTCAACGAAGCATGTGCCTTAATAATTACAGACCGGATCAGACAGGATGCGGGTATTTCCAGGTGGGCAGACCTGGGATGTGGTGAAGGACTTTTTACCGTAGCCCTGAGCCGTATGTTGACGGAGGGAAGTATCATTTATGGCATTGATAAGAAAAGTTTAATAAAATCCCGGGTTACCGGCAATGGGGTTAAAATTATAGCCCGAAAACTGGACTTTGTTAATGATGATTTAGTTCTGCAAAATCTGGATGGCATCCTTCTGGCTAATTCGATACATTATGTAAAGGATAAATTGGGATTTATCGGTAAAATGAAATTATGTTTAAAACCCCTGGCGCATTTCTTAATTGTCGAATATGACATCGAAGTTCCTGTGGCCGTTTGGGTTCCATATCCCCTGAGTTTTTTATCAATGACTAGATTGTTTAAAAGTGCCGGCTTTAACCAAATAAAGAAATTAGGTGAAAGATCTTCGGTTTATGGCAATAGGAATATATATTCGGCATTGATTGGGAAATAGTATCAGTGGAGTCGCCGGATCCAGTCCCGCTAATCGGCGGAGGCGCGATTGACCAGGATAAAACTATGCTGTGCTCCTTTATATGTATTGTAGATAAGTATGTTTTTGTATTCCTTTCCCGGTATATTTTTTTTTACCATATGCCGTGGGATTGGATTTTTTTGGAGTATATAACAGGCAAGCCAAAGCGCTAAAGCAGATGAAGTAGGAAATTCTCCGAACATATGTTTAAACCTCATTATAGCCACTTCATTGCCCATCATTTTTTCGCAGGAAGCATAATACTTTAACAGGCGGTTATCTCCATCTTCGCCTGACAGTAATAAATCAATTTCTTCACCGGCGGTTAATTGTTTGGCCAGGAAATGTTTCAATTGTTGGTTAACCAGGTCTAAATCATCAGAATGAACTGAGCCAATAGCTCTCACCTGTGCCATAGCTGCCATGGGGCTTCCATTTACCAAAAACATAGCAGCGCCTTCTCCGCCAATGCTGCCGGGGGAATCCAAATCATAAAGGTCTTCCAGAACAAATAATTCGTTTTTAAACCAGCCTGCCAGGAAATTTAAGGTGTAATTATAAGGTGATATATCATCTACTGCGCCCAGTAAATAGGTATTTGCAGGATGTTCTTTGATCAGCATGCCTGCATCGGTCATCGCATTTTCAAAAGCAAGGCCCAGATGCACATGTGTAATATTATAACTTTTGTTGTGGGTAAACATGCCCAACTGGGCCGCCAATGCATTGGGTGTGCTTTGAACAAAACTTCCCGGCGAAAGTATGCCTTCATCATAATCAACGATCTGCTTTAAGAATTGAAAGCAATCTTCAAAACCGGCATTCGCCGTAGCCATGATTATTCCATCGGGGATATTGAATTGCTTTAATAAAGATAATGCGGCACCCATTCCAATACGGACAGACTTGCTCATCCTGCGTAATATCACGGGGGGAATATTCTCATATCCTGGTTCGATCACTTTTAATCTTTGATCCACAGGTTGATGCAGTGCCGTTAAATCCACCTCCCCGAATGTTTGCTGGGGTGAAATGCAGGCGGTTTGATGTATATAAAACATAGGCCTCATGATCTGGAAAAAATCAGGGATGTACAATTGCCACCAAAGCCAAAAGAGTTTGACATCACGTGTTGCAGGGATATTTTCTTATAGGATTCAACAGGCATTAAACCTGTTTCAATAATGGGCTTCAGACAATTTAAGCCCGGATAAATCTCCTGGTGGTACAGATTAAGAATACCATAGATGGCTTCAATAGCGCCCGCCGCACCCAATGTATGGCCCACATTGGATTTTGTGGATGCAAAAGGAGGAGGGGTATTAAATAAATGCAGCATCGCCCTGCTTTCTACCAGGTCGTTGTTTTCAGTGCCTGTACCGTGTGCGTTGATGAATCCTATGCTTCCCGGCAGTAGTTGCGCTGTTTCCAGGGCCCCTTTCATCGAAAGGTAAGGGCCATCTCCCTCTGCTGATAAAGAGGATGGATGAAAAGCATCGTTAGAATTGCAGTAGCCGGTTAGCGACGCATAAACTTTTTTATTCACAATATCTTCTTCTTTTTCCAGGATGAGGAATGCAGCTCCTTCGCCCAGGTTCAAACCCTTCCGATCCTCATCAAAGGGGGAACAAATGAAAGGCGATAAAATATGAAGCGCATTAAATCCGTTGATAGTAAACTTTGCCAGGCTATCCGCCCCTCCCACAATGGCTCTCCTCGCTAATCCGCTTTTTATCAGCCGGGCTCCATACATGATTGCATTGGCGGAAGAGGAGCACGCCGTATTGATGGTATTTACAATGCCCGTCATCTCAAATCTTTTCTGTATATACATGGTCACTGAGGAACAATCATAAGAATTAATATATTCGGATCCATTTTCCTTTTTTTGGGCATCCTGGTACAGTTCATCAGTGAGGCACATACCACCTACAGTGCTGCTCCCAATTAAAGCAGTATCAGGAGCAGTCAATTGTCCGGCTGAAAGTTGTCCATCCAGGATTGCTTCTTCAAATGCATGCAACGCTAATAAAGTAGTACGGGTGATGCCAGGTTCAGTTGCGTTTAACTCCAGGCCCAGCGCTTTTGTACTGATGCCAATTTCGGCGCAGGGCAGCCTGCCGGCATATTTTGAAGGAAAAAGTTCCAGCCTGGTGATCCCACATTTACCTTCCGATAAGGCTTTACGGTTTTGTGCTACCGTATTTCCTATTGCGCTTATCAAACCCATTCCGGTAATGAAAATCCTGCTCAATGAATAGAATTTTATTTTGTACGGTGTTGTTCTATATAGGCAACCATTGTATTAATATCAACTAATATTTTCCGTCCTTCTTTGGGATCCTGGATGTTGATACCATATTCCCTGCCAAGCAAAACGATCAGTTCAATAGAGTCGATGGAATCTAAGCCCAGACCCTCGCCGAAGAGCGGTTCGTCATCCTTAATGTCTTCCGGACTGACAGATAAAAGGTTTAAAAACTCAATAATTTGCTTTTTAAGCTGCTGTTTTAATTCTGCGGTTTCCATTGTTTAAAAATTCAAATGAGATTCTTTTTTTTTAGACCGGCCAATGCGGTTAATTGTAAAAAAACGGTTATGGCAAATAAAGGTAAAATATTTATCAAAATATCTTTTAGTTTTCCTCCTTCAAGGAATAACCCATAAAAAGCCTCCAGGCACCAGTGCAGGGGAGATAATTTGATGATTGTTTTAAATGAATCCGGCATTGCGAAACTGGGTACCAACAGACCACCGATTGCGGCCAACAACACAATGGATACCGCCCCGACCCCATTTGCCTGTTCCTGTGTGTGGGCAAATACGCCAATGCAGATAGCAAAACTTACCGCACACCAGCCACAGATCAAGGCAACCAGGACGAGGCCTGTAAGATCGGAAGGCAGGTTTAAGCCTGGTAAACCCATCAGCGGAAATAACCAAACACCAATCGCAAATATTACAGCTGCCTGGGCAAGCGTAACAAACAGGTAGGTGATCTGTTTTGATAATAATGCCAGGAAATAATTTGTGGGTAGTGTTTTTAACCTTACAAAACTACCGTTCAGTTTTTCCTTAACTACGCTGCTACCCAGGGAAATCACCACGAAGAACATCGCAAAAATCGTCCAGGCGGGAATGTTATGTTGGGTTGCATTTGGTATTTTCCTGCTGCCATCCCTTGAGATGGGAATCTCATTGATGGTTATTTGATTATTGAGGATCTCATTTTCCAAACTTTCAGGCAGTTGTTTTTCATTTAAGGTTAAGTACAGACTTTTTAATATCTGTTTGCTTTCTACTAATTGAAGTGAACTTCGCAATGCGCCTTTAATGGATTGGCGAAAAGATTCCTGCAAAACAGGATGATACAATAAAGTGACAGATTCAATTTGGCTGTTAGCCGACTGGAGTGTATCTGCCTCCAGTCCAAACCCGGTAAGCGTCTTGCCCGAAATATTTTTTGCCTTTAGTGCCACTTTTAATGAAAAGTCTTCCGGGATGATAATGGCGATTAGTGCATCTTTGGCATGCATCCGGTCACTGATCTCCTTTTCGGTTTTATTGGCAATGACTTGTTTCAGATTGAAAATGCCCACTTTTTCAATAGCTGTTACAAGTTGGCTGCTTATTTCACCGGTATCTTTATTGCAGAGCAGGAGAGGGACTTTGTTGTCATTTACCAATTCAAACGTGCTGTTTTGAAGGGCTGTGATCACTACTGCCAATATGATGGGCATGACAAACATGCATAGCAATCCCATTTTATCGCGGGTTAATATTAGCAGGTCTTTTAATATGGTGGCCCCCAGTTTATACATTATTCCTCCCTGTATTTTTTACCCGTTAAATTAATGAACAATCCTTCCAATCCTGTTTCTCTATGTTCCAATAATAACTTGTCCAGTGAATTATGAGCGATGATCTTTCCTTTATCAATCAGTGCAATTTTATCACATAATTCCTCGGCTTCATTTAACTGGTGGGAAGTGTAGATCAGCGTGGTACCGTTACAGTTTAATTTTTTCAGGTAATTGATGATAGCGGTTCTTGTTTGCACATCCACCCCCACGGTGGGTTCGTCAAGGAATAATATTTCAGGTTGGTGAATAACGCCAATCGCAAGGTTTACTTTGCGCTTCATGCCGCCGGAAAATTTTTGAACCTGCTTATCCCCGACATCTGCCAGGTCCAGTATTTCCAGGAGTTCGGTAGTTCGTTTTTTGATTTCTGTTTTACGCATGCCCGACCATGCGCCAAAAAATGCCAGGTTTTCTTTCGGGCTTAGTTCATGGTAAAAGGAAAAATCCTGCGGTACAAATCCGAAGAGTTTATTGATTTCTTTTTTGTTTCGGGTTATGGGATTACCGAGCAATTCAATAGTTCCTTCTTTAAACGAAACCAGGCCGGTCATGCAATTCATGAGGGTTGTTTTGCCGGCGCCATTGGGTCCGAATAACCCAAACCTTTCACCCTGGGCCACTTCAAGGTTCAATTGGTGGAAGCAAATGTCGGTTGAGCCGGGATACCGGAACCCAAGGTTATTGACAGAGACAGCATTTTTGCTCATTAATGCCATTTTATTTCAGACAATGCCTGGAAAGCTTTTTTCTCCAGTTCGGATATCTCCCGGAGGTAATCTCCCATTACATTAAAGTCATGCTGGCTTCCAATTCTTCCTTTATAGATACCTGCGGCCTGCACAGCCGCACTGCGCCAAAGGTCGCCAGACTGTGTAAATATTTTGGATATTTCCAGCAATTCATCGTTGGGTATATAAGCGTGTGCTTCCTGTAAAAAGGCAGCATAAATATAGCGGAAGCCACCTCCCCCTGTTCCTATTTCTTCCTGCATTCGCACTAATTGGGCAAGGTACAGTCCAGCTTTTTGCTGGCCCAACTGATCTCTCCACTTCTTAATTTTTTTACCGGTACCCGCAATGCCCTTTACACCTAAAAAATTAAAAGGGATCCGCAACATGTCATTAACACTTTTTTTTATACCATGCTTTATGGCAGTACGCATCTGGTAGTCGGTAACTACCGATTTTTCTTTGGGATAATATAACTGGCCCCGGGGTGCGAGGGCCCCTTTGGCAAAGCGCACCCTCTCCAGTTCGTATCTTGATAAGGTGGTTACATTTTCCATTACGGGATCGCTGACGAGGTAATTATCTTCTTCCCTTCCGTACACGATTAGGTTATGCGCATTAAAATGAAAACGGTATTCCTTCGGGAAATAAGTAAGATAATACACACCTACCTGGCATCCCACCGCGTGGCCCTCCTGAAGGCATTCTTCCAGGAATTTTTCTGCCTGTTCTCTGGAACTGAATTTTTTTCGGACCACCGGGATGGCCAGCGATTTACATGTTCTTTTGAAAATAAGGCCGGGCATGGTACGGAATGCAATTGCAGGACCGTTATTGATTTTCAGGAAAGGGATATAAATAAAAAATATCCCGGATCCAATGCCAAAACTTAAAGGCTCTGTTATATTTTTGACGCCGGCGCTTCTTAATAAATTTGTTGTAACCCCATTTTCACAATGCGCTGCCTGCAAATGTTCAAAATCAATCTTCATGTAGGTTCATGGTTTTAAGGTCGGCTATACTTATGTTAAAGGCGGTTGCATATTGTTGCAGTTTTTTTTCAGGTAATTTATCAAAAACTGCAGGTTTCAGGTGTTGTTTTATGGTCCATTTCCAAAACCCCGTGTAGGCTGAAACGATGGCGATATCCATCAGCCTTAGTTCCATAAAATAGAGTAGGGGGCTGGATTCCTTATTGATTACTTTTTGCCTTGCGGCTTCCACCCTTTGTTCAATATCTTTCCACGCAACATCCAGGGCTGTAGCTTTTATTTCCCATCCGGTGCTTAATTCGGTTGTATATTTACCATCATTGTCTAATGCATATACCACTTCCTTTGTCAGCTTATTCAGTGCGCCATTATCCTGGGGAATTTCTTCTTTTTTCATAATGCTTATTTTTGCCACGGGCTACCGCCGTTGATTGACCTAAGATCAATTTGGTTCCCGGGTAAGACAGGAGGCATTTTAGTCGATCCACATATCATTTCAGTCTTTAATTGCCACGCATGCACGAATGCACACGAATTGAGTTTAGATCGACCGACACGGCTTTTTAGAACGGGCCATAATTTTTACAGTTCTAAGAATGAGCCAGAATTCCTTTGTATTATTGAATGATTTCCCAATTATATTTTGCAACTTCGTCATTACATTGACAGCATAGCAGATTAGCAAATTAGTTTTCTACCTTTCCGGCCTTATCCCAGATAAATTGGAATTCTGTCCGCCGGTTTTTGGCACGACAGGGATCGTCCTGGTTGCCTTCACATCCCGGAACGGGTTTTTTGGATCCATTGCCAACAACAATAAATTTATTCTTATCAAACTTATGCTCATT
>JBDTWP010000022.1:0-33187 GCA_040006615.1 Ferruginibacter sp. | reverse complement strand
GCAAGAAAGAAATTGGTGATGTTGTAAAAAGTCAATGATCAAAGCATGGTTGATACCAGATGCCGTGACATTGGGATATTGAGATATTGGATGCCGGATGTTTATGGAGGCTTTTCTTAGCCAGGCTGGCATTTACAATGAAGATTGAAATTAGCTATATTCTACTTTACTTTTTTACAATAAAGAATGAACCATATTCCAGGATTGACCATTGTCCTTTCGCCCTTGTCCATTCGTCATTGACCATTCACCATTCACCATCCCCTAACTCCTTCTTGCTTTAAAAAAATCTTTCATCAGTTGTGCACATTCATTTTTTAAAACTCCATCCCTTACAATTGTTTTCGGGTGAAATGGAGTATGTTCACCCGCGATTTTTTTGTACCCATTTTTCAGATCCTCCGCGCCATACACAATCCCTCCTATTTTGCTCCAGTAAAGGGCACCACTACACATAAGACAGGGTTCTATTGTTACATACAACACAGCATCAGGTAAATACTTACTTCCTAAAAAATTAAATGCGGCTGTCAATGCAATAATTTCCGCATGAGCTGTACTGTCTGTCAATTTTTCCACCTGGTTGTAACCCCTGGCGATAATTCTCCCATTCATCGCTATGATCGCACCTACCGGCACTTCGCCTTCGCTGAAAGCCCTCTGTGCTTCTTTTAACGCCAGTTTCATGTAAAGCTCATCCTTCATAAAAATTCGTTTTACTAACTTGCTGCAAATTTACTTCTATGGCAGATATGAATCATCTAATATCAATGCGTTCTTATTTTGAAACCGGTGCAACCAAATCTTACCAGTTCAGATCGGAACAACTCATAAAACTAAAGAAAGCCGTTATTGAAAATGCCATTCCCTTACAGGAAGCTTTTTATAAGGATCTTAAAAAGAGCCCCGAAGAAAGCTGGATAACTGAAACCGGCTTTTTATTGGCGGAACTCAGCTACGCTTTACGAAACCTGCAAAGTTGGATGAGACCTGAAAAGGCAGGTACCAACCTGGTTAACCTGCCTTCAAAAAGCTTTGTAATGACAGAACCATTGGGGGTTGTACTCATTATTGGCCCCTGGAACTACCCATTGCAGTTATTATTTACGCCACTGGTAGGAGCCATTGCTGCAGGCAATTGTGTGGTGCTTAAGCCTTCGGAGTTTGCGCCGGCTGCCACCGCGGTAATGAAGAAAATAATTGATGCGACTTTTGACAAACAGTACATTCAATTGGTAGAAGGAGATGGATCAGTGGTGATTCCGGCAATGATGAACAATTTTGTATTTGACCATGTTTTTTATACGGGAAGCACTACGGTAGGTAAAATAATTTATGAAATGGCCGCAAAGAGCCTGGTGCCCGTTACATTGGAATTAGGAGGTAAAAGTCCCTGTATTGTGGAATCAGACGCCAATATTACCGTTTCTGCCAGACGCATTGCTATGACGAAATTTTCAAATGCGGGGCAAATGTGCGTGGCACCAGATTATATATTGGTACATGAATCAAAAAAAGAAGCATTAACAGATGCATTCAAAATCACCTTGTCTAAATTTTTCGGTGACGATGCTTCCCAGAGCAATGAATATGGAAGGATTATTAATGAAAGGCAATATGACCGCCTAACGTCTTACCTCCCGCAGGGAAGAATACTGGCAGGTGGAAAAACCAACCGGGAAAAGCTATTTATTGAACCAACCATCATGGATAATGTATCACTAACATCCCCGATTATGAAGGATGAAATATTCGGCCCGATATTGCCAATCATTACCTTTACTACCATGGAAGAAGCGAAAGCCATTATTGCCCAAAATAAAAACCCCCTGGCATTCTATATTTTTACTTCAAGCATTAAAAAAGAAGAGGAATGGCTAAAGGCTATACCATTCGGCGGAGGCTGTGTAAATAATGCGGCTTTTCATTTAACCAATCATCATTTACCATTTGGGGGACGTGGTTTCAGTGGCAGCGGCAATTACCACGGAAAGTTTTCTTACGAAACTTTCAGCCATAAAAAGGGGGTCATGAAGACCCCTACCTGGTTTGATCCGGCTATGAAATATCCACCACTCAAGGGTAAATTAAAATTGCTTAAATTGTTAATTAAGTAGTGTTGAACGGTCAATGGTCAATTGTCAATGGCGAATGGCGAATATAATAATTACATAACGATCGAATATGGCTTCAAAGGATAAATATACAAGGCTTAAGAAAGTTGGAATAACCCTTTTATTATTAGTGATAAGCTTTACTTCATACGTTATCATCTTAAACAGCAACTCAAGAAATATGACTACCCGGCAAAAACTATTAAAAGCAGTGTATCCTGTAATGATGTGGGTCACAAAAGTTACCGGCACCAATACTACTTCTCTTTCAAATTCAGCAGTGGATCCTGTTGTACCCATCTACAACTTACCTGCCGAGCTGATTGACGGGACACCGATTGATTTAAATGATTTTAAGGGGAAGAAAATATTACTGGTGAACACCGCTTCAGACTGTGGCTATACAGGTCAGTACGATGGACTCGAAAAACTTTACCGGGAACATCAGGAAAACTTAGTGGTAATAGGTTTCCCGGCAAATGATTTCAAAGAGCAGGAAAGGGGAACGGATGAAAATATCGCCGCTTTTTGCAAATCTAACTTCAATATAACGTTTCCATTACTGAAAAAGAGCAGGGTTGTTAAAGGCCCCGGTCAAAACGAAATATTTCAATGGCTGACAAATAAAAATAAAAACGGGTGGAACGACCAGTCTCCTGACTGGAATTTTTGTAAATACCTCGTAAATGAGCATGGAAAACTGGTCCATTTTTTTGCATCATCAGTAGAACCGATGAGTAATGAGGTGTTGAATGCGATCGCGGAATAATCGTCATATTTTGGGGGTACCATGCAGCCGGGCACCCGATAATATAATCTGCGCGGATTTTAAACAAATAATTATGAGGAAAAATGCTACTTTACAGAATAAAACAGGGTGTCATTCATAATTTAGATAAACCGAACAGCGTATAATAGCATAAATTTAGCCTAATAAAAGAGCAGTATTGGAAGCATTTAGGAATTTTGACATAAAAAATCTACTATGGAAAACTTATTCAATCAAAAAGATTATGAAGCAATCTTATTAAGATTCAGTTCCATCACAACGCAATCGGAAAGATTATGGGGAAAAATGGAGGTAAATCAAATGGTCGTACATGTGAAAGATCAATTGGATATTGCCCTGGGTAACAAACCTGCGAAGCCCCAGGGCCTGGTCATTCTTAGAACTATCATTGGCAGGTGGCTCGCACTATATATAATACCCTGGAGAAAAGGGAAAGAGGCAACTCCAATGGAAATGGATACCCTTAAAAACTCAATAATATTTACAGATTTTGAAAATGACAAGAATTTATTAATACTCCGGATAAAAGAATTTATCGCTGCCCCTGGTTTTGCACCGCATCCTTTTTTCGGCAAAATAAGTAATAAAGATTGGGGAAGACTCGCATGGAAACATATCAACCATCATTTATGGCAATTCGGTGCATAACATAATCTACACAGGGGATTGTAAGACTCAAATGATTTAAAAAGGATTTTCTGTTAACGAAAAGTGAGATTTTTCTTTTATAATAAGTGTTTACTGAAGTAACTGTTTTTTCTGAGAAACTAAATAATGATTTCTGCACTGACCATATAAATTTAATTTCCACTTCATTGGGACAGGTTTTTAATAGCTCATCTCATCCAATTTTACCTTCCCTTTAAAGGTCCAGAAAACAAAGGTAGTATACAGGGCAACCAACGGAGTGCCTATAGCGGCAATTATCAACAGGGTTTTCATTGTCTTTAACGAAGATGCTCCATTATTTATAGTGATGCTGTTCCGTGTATCATTGGTGGCATATAAAAGGTTAGGAAATACTTCTAATGAAACAGTGGCCAGTAAGGTAGCGATCGTAATAGCGGAGCACAAGAACGCATACCGGAATTTTGCTTTTTTTAATTGCCTTGGAATATTGGCAATCGCCAAAAACATAATTACCGGAAGTATGAAATAAACAGGATTACTGCGTATTCTGTCGCTCAGGTGCGGAATATAAAGCAAGGTATATAATGTAGATACTCCCAGGGAGACCACAAAGAAGATAGCGAAATTTTTTGCCAGTATATTCAGTTTAATATATAACCGGTTTTCGGTTTTCATTGCCAGGAAAATTGCGCCATGCATCATGAACAAAGCCAGGGTAGTTACCGCTATCATTATGCTAAACGGGTTGAAAAAGGAAAGCCAGTTACCGGCAAATTCATGCGCTGCATTTAAGGGAATGCCCAATGCTACATTACCCAACATCAGGCCCAATGACAAAGCAATTACTATACTGGAAAAAGAGTACACCATATCCCATGTAAACCTCCATGTAATGCCTGGTTCCTTACTTCTGAACTCAATAGCCACCGCGCGCCAGATCAGCCCTACCAGGAAAATCATAAAAGGGACATAAAAAGCAGAAAAAATAGCTGCATAGGCAACAGGAAATCCTGCAAACAATACCCCGCCCCCAATTACCAGCCACACTTCATTGCCATCCCATACCGGTCCAATTGCGTTCAATGCGATGCGCCGGCTGGTTTCTTTTTTTAACAGTAAGTGTAATGCGCCCGCCCCCAGGTCGAAACCATCTAAAATGGCATATCCGGTGATAACTGCTCCGAAAACCAGAAACCACCATACGTTATAATCCAAGCCTAGTAAAGTTTCCATGTTAATTCGTTAATTTCTTAATAAAGGATTTTCTCCACGACTGCCTTCTTCAATGACATCTTTTTCACCATAGTCAAACGGGCCATGTTTTATTTTTTTATTTAACAAATAAAGAAATAATATCAACAAGGTGATATATACCAACGTGAACAACACTAATGAAAAAAGAATCTGGTTGGCGGATACAGTCTTTGATAAAGCATCAGATGTCTTCAATAACCCATAGACCACCCAGGGTTGCCTTCCCATTTCTGCAGCAAACCAACCCGCCTGGTTGGCAATTTGAGGCAACAATACAGACCAGACAAAAATGGACATCAGCCATTTTGTTTCAAACAATTTACCCTTCCACCAACGATAAGAAGCAAACAGGGTTAATATGATCAAAGTTACACCAATGGCAATCATGATATGGTATACCTGGAAAACCGCATTTACCTGTACCGGCCGATCGCCCACTTTAAACGCATTTAAACCCGTAACCCGCGTTCTGAAATCTTTATGTATCAGGAAGGAGAGTCCGCCGGGAATTTTCAGCCCGGATATTTTCTGATCTTTTTGATTTACCCATCCAAACAAATACATATCGGCCACAGAACTGCTATCATAATGGGCTTCCAGTGCAGCCAATTTTGCAGGCTGGTTAACCGCAACTCCTTCGGCGCTCTTGCTACCGACAAATAATTGTGCGATTGAAAAGACTGTGGCTACTATTAAAGAAATCTTAAATGCGGGCTTCGCTATTTCCAGGAATTTCTTCCTTTTGATGTAATAAGCATTTACACTGAGTACCAGAAATGCGCCTGATAAGATGGCACCGATCCAGACATGCGTTAACCGAACCACGCTGGATGGGTTGAATACCATGGTCCAGAAATCCGTTACTTCAGCCCGGGCGCTAAGCCCTTCGCCCACGATATGAAATCCCGCGGGAGTCTGCTGCCAGCTATTGGCCACTACAATCCATACGGCAGAAAATGCCGATCCCAAAAATACCATCAGGGTGGAAAAGAAATGCACTTTTGAACTTACCCGGTTCCAGCCAAATAAGAGAATTCCCAAAAACCCCGATTCTAATGCAAATGCAAAAATGCCTTCCGCCGCCAGGGCACTTCCAAAAATATCGCCCACATATTTTGAATAAGTTGCCCAGTTGGTGCCAAACTCAAATTCCATGATTATTCCCGTGGCCACGCCAATGCCAAAGATGAGGGCGAAGATCCTGATCCAGAACCGTGTCATCTGCTCAAATATCTTTTTACCAGTCTTGAGATAAAGGCCTTCCATGATCACCAATATCAGCCCTAAGCCGATACTCATAGGTGGATAGATATAGTGAAAGGCGATGGTAAATGCAAACTGAATCCTTGCCAGTATTTCTGTATCCATAAAGAAAAATTTAGACAAAAAAAGCGGACAAAAATTTTGTCCGCTTTTTAATTTATAGCCAGGTATAGTTATAATAATTTCTCAAATACATATTTTCTTCATAAAATGTAAATTTAGTAAAACCGGATCACCTGCTAAAAAAAACGTTATAAACACGCATTTCCAATTTTCTTAAATTACCTCATGCAAGGCAGCAGTTTTTATATCGTTTATTTAAAAAAATTTCTTCAGCAATTGCCGCAATAATTATTTTTCCCTGCTTCAGCAATTCCTGGCAACACCGTATCCCTGCTTCCGGCTAATCTTCTGATTATATAATTTCATCCCATCATATCCTTATTCTGCCATATCTACATGGCTTCTTTTGTCGTGTTTTTTAGTTTTGTGTTTTTCAATTTGTTTTACAAGTGCATCAGAAGCTTGTGCTATGGCCTCTTCGAAGGTTTTACATTGGGCTTTGGCTAACAAGTCATTGCCAGGGATAACGAGGCGTATGTCACAGACTTTATTCTCGTTTGTTGCTGATTTATCAGTACTCAGGCAAACTTCACTACTGAGGATGTTTTCAAAATACAGGCTCAGTTTAGCGGTTTTTTCTTTCACAAATGCAGTAAGTGCTTCACTGGCAGTAAAGCCAATGGATTGAATATTAGTTTTCATATTTATTTATTTATTTAATCTGAATGAATTACTTTGTTTGAAAACATGGCAAAGGTACATTGTATAATCTGCGGTTTATTTTTTATTGTGCTTTTATTAACAATACTTTGCAGGAGTCCTTTTTGCATCGTCTCCCGGTTTATATCCCTGCATCAACATCAATGATAAATAACCGTCTTTAGGTTTAATGGGGAAGCTTCTCCCTGAAGTAGCCATACACCCAGGTACCTGCAACAGCGCTTGTCAGCACCACCAGTACTACCAATGCGCCTGAACCAATTTGAGCAAATAACGGACCGGGGCATGCACCGGTTAAGGCCCAACCCATACCAAACATTAATCCTCCATATACCTGACCTTTGTTGAATTTTTTACGATGAAATTCTATAGCTTCCCCGTGAATTGTCTTTATTTTAAATTTTTTTATCAGCCAAACTGCCATCATGCCCACGACCACAGCGGTGCCAATTACTCCATACATGTGAAAGCTCTGGAAGCGAAACATTTCCTGGATCCTGAACCAGGAGATGATCTCTGCTTTTACCAATACAATTCCGAAAATAATACCGATGGTCATGTATTTGAAATTATACCACCAGGGGTGAAACTGCTGGGATTCATTGATACATATTGTATCAAGCGAACGGACCTCAAAATCCATGTCCTCATCTATAAAATTGACCGAAGAATTGTTATCAGGCATTTTAGTAAACTCCCTTTCCCTTATCATAATAATATTTTTAAAGGTGATTCAAATGTTAAGTTTAGCGCGAATGGCGAATGGTCAATAATTAACAATGGACATGTCGCCAACCGATCACTATCGGTTTACAAATTAAACGGGCAGTTTGATAATAACATACCACTATTTATAAAAGCATGATGATGGGTAACAAAAGATTGGCCATGATGACACCGCCAGTCATAAAACAACAAGTTGCCACCAGCGAAGGAAACTGTAAATTGCTCAGGCCCATAATGGAATGACCACTGGTGCAACCTCCTGCATACCGTGTACCGAAACCCACTAAAAACCCACCTCCGATCATTATGATCAATCCCCGTACAGTAAATAAACTTTCAAATGAAAAAAGCTGCCGCGGCACCATACTACCAAAATCTGTAATACCATAGCCAGCTAACTCATAAGCCAATTGTTTATTCACCAAAACGGGTGCTGAATCTTTTAAAAAATAAGCTGCAATAAATGCTCCTATCAGTATACCACCAATGAAAAAGAAATTCCATAACTCTTTTTTCCAGTTGTATTTAAAAAATGGAATGTTGGCTGGGAAACAGGCAGCACAAATATGGCGCAGGTTAGATGAAATTCCAAAATACTTATTTCCTGAAATTAACAATACGGGTACTATTAAACCAATAATAATTCCTCCTGCATACCAGGTCCAGGGCTGTTTCAATATTTCTATCATATTAAATAAATTTATGAGTTATAAAAGAATTAACTGATCATATGTGCAGTTTAAACCAGTGTATTGTCAAGTATAAAATGACTCAAAGTTATTACACGAATTTTATACACGAATTACCCAAATTTAGCACCATATTATTTCGTATAATTCGTTTTTCATAATTTCTATTAATAATACTCCAACTTATTATTGACATGGCGCCAGAAATCACAGTTTCCCAGCCTTTGGTCGCGGCGGACCACAGGGACGGCTACAAATTGATAACAATAGTAAATCAAGTTAGGCTGAGCGCAGGTGAGCCTATACTTTGAATATTGCTGATGCAATATTAGATCATACAAACCCTTACTTTGTACTGGAATGTATGATTTGCTCTAATTGCTTTGCCTGTATTACGCCTGATTGCCGCCATTTGATCGCTCCCTTCTGAAAGATAATTAAAGTGGGCACACCCTGGATATTGTAAGCTTGGGCAACCTGGGGATTTTTATCTACATCGATCTTAATGATGGTTATAGCATCCTTCATGGAAGCTTTTAGTTCTTTCAGAACAGGCGCCATCATTTTGCAGGGTCCGCACCATTCCGCCGAAAAATCCACCAAAACCAGGTTATCGCTGTTGATCACATCCCTGAAAGATCTGTTAGTATCAGTCATCTTATCTTTTTTACTTTTTCCAAAAATAGTTAATTTCATTCCTGTTCCCTGCCTTTATCGGATAAATACAACAACCAGGTCCAGATACGATTAGCCGCTCATTATAATTTCCAGTATTGTATGACGGTAACATTTTAGCTTACCCGGTAATACCAATAGAAATTAAATATTTTACTTTTCGCCGCTTTAACAAGGATCTCAATTTATTTTAAAAAAACTTCTTTTAAAATAATATAAATACCCATCAGAAACAGAAACCATCCAAAGCCCTTTTTCAAGTTTTCCGCAGGAATTTTCTTTGCCATTGTACCTCCAATAAAAATACCTGCAATTGCAAACGCTGTTACTCTTAATAATAATTTCCAGTCAATATTAAAATGCCCCAGATCGCCTGTAAATCCAATTAAAGAATTCAGGGCTATAATGAGCAGGGATGTGCCTACCGCTTCCTTCATTTGTAATCCCACAACAATAACCAGGGTAGGTATTAACATAAAACCTCCGCCTGCACCAAGCAACCCGGTGATAAAACCGATAACTATACCATACAATAAAAGCCGGGGGATATTAATGTTTATTGAACGGGGGATCTCTACAACAGGATCCTTCTTAGTTTTTATCATTGATACGGCCGCTATCACCATCAGGAGCGCGAACAATACCATTGTAAACATAGATTCTGTTATAGTAAAACCTGCAATGGTTATAGTAAACCTGGTGATTGCCGGTATTATAAATTTTCTTGTTAAGAAGACAGTGGCGATTGAAGACACCCCAAATAAAAATGCAGTGTTTATGTTAACAAACCCTCTTTTATAATTATTAGCCGCACCAAAAAGGCTGGTAGATCCTACCACAAATAAAGAATAAGAAGTTGCGAGCAGGGGCTGAACATTGAACAAATACACCATTACGGGCACAGTGAGGATGGAACCACCACCACCAATAAGGCCCAGTGAAATTCCAATAATAAGTGATGCCAGGTAACCAGCTATTTCCAAAATGCGTCTATTTTATTGCCTATTTGAACAGATTCCTTTTTCTTAGCCCGTGTTAAATGCCAAAACAAAACTCCGTTCACATCTGAATTTTAAGTCGTTAAGTTTCGATACCGGAAGATGAAATGGCACCCTTCGCGGGCATTCTATCAGTCTATGTACTTAATAAAAATAATCCATTCTGCTGACCGGGGGATAATTGTTTCGCATATTCAAATAAATTGCCCTTATGGGAGATGAAGGGCCCTTCCATTCGCCATGCACTTTGGATGGAGCATCACAAAGCAGGTTAAAATCCATCGCCTTAATAAATGAAAGAGCTCATAATACCCCTATTAGGTCTTTTAACATGATATTCAGGCCCTATTGGCATAATTCCGTACATCATGATAAAGATCACCTGGTTTGTGCCCCGATTTCATTTTATGCTTTTTCTTTTTAATAATATCACGTAACAAATCTACAAACCTGTCCTGAAAAGGATGCCGGGTGCAATATGGAACGGGCTGGTTGTTAATAAATACCCGGGGCTCATTTTCAAAGACCCTGTTACCATTATGGGTATGAATATGCACGCCTAGATAATATATGCTATTGTCTTCCTCGATTGATAACACTATTGATTTTATTGTAACTAAATCTTCTATACCAGGTAAACTAACTGAAAAATTAAGGTCGGGGTTTTCTCTCTTGACTTGTTCTTCCACTTTATCTCTCAATTCCATTATATCCATTTTGATGTCTTCTATTATGTTTTCTATTTTCATATGCAAGTATTGATTCTCCCGGTTTTTGAAAATTGTTTCATTGAATTTATACTTTTAAAAATGCTACCCGGTAATTTCGATTTTTGCATACCAGCCTTTCACATCGATAACGCCGATATTTTCTATATGTTGTTGGTTATGAATAAAAAAAGGCTTTCCAGGCGTCCCTATATCGTGGTTGTGTGGTTAGCAGACGGGGAAAAAACAGATTATAATGATGGTGGAGTATACTGTCCGCATAAATATTACCCGCATTGCTTAATACAATACCGGCATAGCCGGGGTTAGTTTGTAATTCATAGTTCAGGTTTTCAGAGATTCGGATATCAAAAATCTTGTTTTCAAAACCAATAAGTTTAGAAGAAACAACCTATTTGATGTAGAAAATTTTCTACTACTGACCAATTACCACCTAAATTCTCTAAAATCCTATCATAGGTGTGGATTTTAAGTGACTGGACTTTGTGCTCTTTTATAAAATATATAATCGGTAACCAACGGCTCAAAACCTGACAGGCGGAAATCCGATATGACCTGGCCCTTATGATGCGTAGCATGATTCACCGCATGAAAAAGGATATCCCTGACAGAATTAGAGAATTCATTCCCTGCAGAATTTTTATAATGAATGATTGTGCTTAAATCATAATTCTCCAGAATCGAAAGCACATCCCTAAAGATCGCATCATCTATTTGCCCGCACTCGTTTACTGCATGTATTTGGTGTACTCCAAAAGCAGGTAATGCCAATATCCTTGAATTCCATATCTGGCTGGCATTCAGGATATGGCAAAACAGCGGAATGGTTCTCTGCGGAAGAGCGGCTTCATGTAATGCCAGCTGTTCAATCAATAACTGATTAAAGTGATGATGATATTCGAATACATCTTTAAAAAAGTCTTTCATGATCTGTATTTTTGAAATATATTTTTTAACAAAATAATAATTATTCCGGAAAGAAAATATAAGAATCAAAAATAACCAAATTGCCTAATTTTTTAATTTGCTAAAAGGCACCGGCATAGGGCTAACGATATGTTAGCATTTATTAAAAAAACAATGTTAAACTGTTGGCGGAAAGCGAGGCAAGCAAGGAGTATGTAGTGGATTTACAGTTAAAGTTTTTGCACCAGCCCTGCAGGCAAGCGGGGAGTAACCTATCTGTTGGATTGCAAGCCAGGGAATTATCTTATATCTGTTTTAAAAAGTGCAAAGAAGATATTTCGAAACGCTTTTGAAGATAAAGCCTGTGCGCATCAAGCCTGTTGAAACCAGAATCGAGGGTGATCGTTTTTAACCCTCTTCGTTTGCAGACCTCCACCACATAATCGATCAGTTTACCAGCATAACCTTTACCTGTTTGGCCCGGAATTGTCGCCAGGTCGTCAATATAACAGTGCTTGCCATTGAAAAGAAATTGCTGAAAACGATAGCCAATGGCGGATACCGCCAAATTATCTTCTTCGATGTAAGCAAGATGGTATCCTTCTGAGATCATCTCTATAACTGTTGGAACAAATTCATTTTCGGTAAGATGCGGTCTCAGCACTTTCATTACATTCCAACACTTCAATATTTCCTGTTCGTTTGTTACCAATGTTATTTTCATGTTGATACTTATTAAGTTATTTCAAAATAAATTGAAGAGCAAGGCCATTATTTCAGGTAGTTGATAAAACGCTTCGGCTGTTCTTATATTTATTATTATTGAGGATACCTGGCAGTTACCTCAAGGCGGTTATTATCCGGATCAAGTGTGTCAAATTCATAATACCCGTCACCTGTTCTGCGCGGCCCGGTTAATACCTGGTAACCATCCTTTGCCAACTGTGAAGCTTTTTCATCGACTTCCTTCAAAGTTTGCACTCCAAAAGCCAAATGAATAATTCCCAGGTGTTGTGCCCTGATTGTATCATTCAGGTTAGGAGGAATAGCAGGCATCTGCATTAATTCAAGCCTGGCCCCCGATGCAAATGTTAAAAAATAACTCTCAAATCCTTTCTTATTATTGGTGTATTTATCATTGGGGATTCCATCAAAATAGGTGAAATAATAATCTTTCAAACGCTCTAAATGGTTTGTCCAGATCGCAACATGTTCCAGTGTCATAATAATGTTTTTAACATGAACAATTTTAATTACAGGTTGCGAAATAAATAAATTAATTGCAAATAAAATAATTCAAGAGGCAGTTATTTTAGTTTTTATATCCCAGGCCTGTTTCTTTCTATTCTCCATTTTGAACGGTGAGCCCCCGGGAATGACTCAACGGTAAATCAAACTACCCTTCTGCCAGGTTAATTTTGTGCATAAGAGCTTTCTTCCATATCTCTTCAGAATTGATTTCGTACTTTATGCTAAATTTAATTGTGAAAATTCTCATTATAGAAGACGAAAAAGTATTGAGTGAAAGTATTGCAACTTATCTAAAGGGAGAATTGTATGTCTGCGAAACCGCTCCGGACTATGAAACAGCCCTTAAAAAAACGGAGTGCTACGATTATGACTGCATCCTTTTAGACATTACGCTTCCCGGAGGCAGCGGGCTGGAAATCCTGAAAGAATTGAAAGCAAATAATAAAATAGACGGTGTATTGATCATTTCCGCGAAAAACTCACTGGATGAAAAGGTGGCCGGTTTAAAATTGGGTGCGGATGATTATTTGTCCAAACCCTTTCACCTTTCCGAACTAAGTGCACGGATTGCCGCCATAATAAGAAGAAGAAATTTTGAAGGCCATAATCGCATTCAATTTAATGAAATCGTTATCGACACACAGGCAAAAGTGATAACCATTGAAAACGAGCCATTGGAACTTACCCGGAAGGAATATGAGTTGTTATTGTATTTTGCAAGCAACAAAGGAAGGGTTATTTCAAAAAACGCAATTGCTGATCATTTGTGGGGAGATGAACTGGAAGGAAATAATGATTTCATTTATACCCATATAAAAAATCTGCGTAAAAAATTAATGGAAGCCGGAGTACCGGATTATATAAAATCAGTATACGGCATGGGGTATAAATTTACTGACCAATGAAACTCCTGACAAAATATAACCGGGTAAATATTTTAGCTACCATTATCGCATTGCTGGTGAGTGGTATTTGTTATTATTTTTTCATCCGTTACGAACTCATCAATCAACTTGATAAGGACCTTAAGATAGAAGAACTGGAAATAATAGATTATGTAAGATTGAACAAAAGCCTGCCAAATGCTTCCAGCTACAAGGATCAAAAAATATCTTTTGAATCCTTAAATGGGAAGCCGCTAAAAAGAAACTTCAGCAGTAAAGATGTATTCAGCAAAGAGGAAAATGAAAGGGTGGCAGTTAGGGAAATTGTATTCCCGATAGTCGTGACAGACAAGGATTACAAGGTAATAATCAGCAAATCGCAACAGGAAACCAATGACCTCATCCAATTGATACTACTGATCACCTCATCGATCGTGATCGCTTTATTACTCGTTCTTTTTATCATCAACCGTTTTTTATTAAATAAATTATGGCGGCCATTCAATACTACTTTACAACAACTGAAACAATTCAACCTCACAGGCAAAAAGGAGCTTCAACTGGAGTGGACCGGCATTAACGAATTCGCGGATCTGAATAACGCTGTCAGCATGATGAGCAGCAGGGTAAGCAAGGATTATGAAGCATTGAAAAGTTTTACAGAAAATGCTTCCCACGAAATCCAGACGCCATTGGCAATTATTCAATCAAAATCAGAATTGCTGATGCAGTCTGACGGGTTACAGGAGGAACAGGTAGCGCATATACAATCCATACATGATGCCTGTATCCGTCTTTCGAAATTGAATCAATCCCTGATCCTATTAACAAAAATTGATAACCACCAGTTCAGGGAAACAGGTACGATTAAGCCGGATATTCTTATTCACCGGCAATTGAATAACTATGATGAACTGATCGCGATAAAACAGATACAAATTACTACAACGATCGACGATAATTGTAAAGTAGCCATGAATGAAACGATGGCTGAAATTTTAATCTCCAATCTCATTACCAATGCGATAAAACATAATATAGAAAAGGGAAAGATTGAGATCATATTAACGAAGCAACAACTGGTAATACGAAATACAGGAACGGATTTAAGAACCAAGCCAGCTGAATTATTTGAACGATTCAGAAAAGATAACCAGGCTTCCACATCTTTGGGTTTGGGACTGTCGATTGTTCAAAAGATCTGTGAACAAAATAGTTTTTCAGTTGATTATAGTTTCTCCGGTTCTATGCATATTGTAAGTATTCAATTTTACCAGTGCGATTAGCCGGATACCATTCTAATAACATTCAACTTCAATTTTGCTTCAGAATCGTTTTTTAACTTTATGCTTTGTTAAAAATTAAACTCATGAAAAAATTAATAGTGCTTTCTGCAATGACCGTATTTATTTCCTTTATCGCGTGTGCACAAAAATTAGATGCTTCTACAGTACCGGCTGACGTAAAAACATCTTTTGGTAAAGCACACCCGGGTGTCGCAGCCAAATGGGAAAAGGAAAATGGTAAATATGAAGTGAATTTTAAACAAAATGGAAATACGATGTCAGTCCTGATAGATGAAAAGGGTAAGATCATTGAAACCGAAACCGATATAAAAGTAGCTGACCTTCCCGCCGCCGTATTAGCCTATGTGAAAGTAAATTACAAGGGAAAACCCATTAATGAAGGTGCAATGATCACCAAAGCAGGCGGTACGGTAAATTACGAGGCAGAAGTATCTGGCAAAGATGTAATTTTTGATGCGAATGGAAAATTCCTGAAAGAAGTAAAAAATTAATCAACACTCTAACGGGCGGCATATTTACCCCCATTTTTTGAATAAACAAAAAATCTATAATATGAATAAATTAAATACCTGTTTACTGGCAATGGTTATTACATTGACTGCTACCATTGGTAAGGCGCAGCAACAGAAAGGTCATCATATTATTAGCACTTTTCACATTGCCAGCCCGGGTGGCTGGGATTATCTTGTAACAGGCCCGGTAAATGACTGGCTATATGTTAGCCATGGTACACAGGTGAATATCTTAAACAAGAAAACAGGTGATTCCGTCGGTGTGATTGAAAACACTACCGGTGTTCATGGTATTGCATTTGATGTGTCTAATGGCAAGGGCTATACCAGCAATGGCAGAATAAATACTGTGACGGTATTTGATATGAATAATAATAAAGTGCTTGCACAAATCGCTACGGGTCAAAATCCGGATGCTATCTTGTACGAACCGTTCTCCAAAAAAATAATTACCTGCAATGGTCGCAGTAAGAATTTATCTATCATTGACCCTATTCAAAATAAAGTAGTGGATAGTGTGGATGTTGGCGGTAAACCAGAGACAGCAGTGAGTGATGGCGCAGGAAAGCTGTTCGTTAATAATGAAGATAAAAATGAGATCGTAGTAGTAGATACCAAAACATTTAAAGTATTGAACCATTGGAGTATCGCACCCGGGGAAGGCCCGACAGGTTTATCAATAGATAAGGAGACGAAGCGGTTATTCGCCGGATGCGACAAGTTATTGATGGTGATAGATGCCAACAACGGTAAGATAGTAGACAAGCTGCCCATTGGTGACGGTTGCGATGGCACTGCGTTTGATCCGGCGACAAAAAATATTTTCACTTCCAACGGCGAAGGTACTTTGACAGTGATCCATGAAGATGGTGATGATAAATTCACTGTTGTGGAAAATGTGGTTACAAAAAGAGGCGCCAGGACTATTGCACTGGATATTGCAACACACCTTATTTACCTGCCTACAGCGGAGTTTGAACCAATGGCTGCAGGTGAAAAAGGAAGGCCCAAAATGAAAGCAGGCACATTCCAGGTTTTAGTAGTTGGTAAATAATCTTTACTTTGTGCCGTTAGAATATGACGAAAAGCATTTTCAACATAATAGGCCTTATTTTGATCGCCATGAATTGCCATGCTCAAAATAATAATCAATTAAATTTCTATGTTGAGAATGCTTTACGGAACAGCCCTCTATTGAAAGACTATCAAAACCAACTCCAATCCGCTTTATACGACAGTTTGCTGATCAGGGCTACTTACCTGCCACAGATTACAGGCAGCAGTTATAATACATACGCTCCGGTAATTAAAGGTGTGGGCTATGATAAAGCAATTACCAACGGAGCTAATTTTTCAACATTTGCAGGTATTAATAAACAATTGCCCAATAAGAAAGTATTGAATGCCCGGTTTAAAAATATTCAGCTACAAAATCAAATCCTTACCAATACTTATGCAATTTCAGAGCAGGATTTAAAGAAGATGATCATTGCCCAATACATTACAGCTTATGGCGATCTGCAGCAATTGAATTTTAACCGTGAGATCAATACTTTACTTTCAAAGGAAGAAAGTATACTAAAGAAGTTAACCGAAAAAAATGTTTACAAGGAAGTGGATTACCTGGCATTTTTAGTAACCCTGCAACAACAAAAGCTGACAATAAAACAATTAACCGTGCAATACCAGGATGATTATGCCACACTTAATTACTTAAGCGGCATTACTGACACTGCATTAGTATTATTAGATGATCCGGGGATCAATTTAAAACCGCTGTCCCGGATTACACAGTCTGTTTTCTTTAAAAAATATGAGATAGACAGCCTGAAATTAATTAATGACAGGGCTTTGATTGATGCAGCTTATTATCCTACCATCAATTTATTCGCAGACGGCGGCTATAATTCCAGCCTTGATTACCAGGCCCATAAAAATTTCGGCACCAGTTTTGGCGTCAGTGCTTCCATCCCAATCTATGATGGGAAACAAAAGAGATTGCAATATAGTAAAATATCCATTGCCGAAAAAACAAGGTCGAACTATAAAGATTTTTTCTCGAGGCAGTATAGTCAGCAGATCATGCAATTAATGCAGCAACTGGCGGCTGCGAATGAGCTGATCCCGGCGATCAATGACCAGTTACGGTATTCCGATGCGCTCATAGTGGCAGATGGCAAACTGTTGCAGGCCGGCGAACTGCGGGTAGCCGATTATGTGATAGCGATCAATACTTATTTAAATTTAAAAAACCAGCTTACACAAAATACGATCAATCGTTTACAGATCATCAACCAGGTAAATTACTGGAACAGATAATATAAGGATGACAAAAATCTTTACATACAGTTTATTGCTTTTTTCATTTGCTTCCTGTAACAGCAAAGAAGCAGATCCTGCAGAAAAAGTGGAGATAGCCGTGACCCCTGTTACTGTTACTTCTATCAGTTATGAACCTATGCAGGAATATGTAGAATTGAATGCAACCTCCTCGTTCCTGCAAAAATGGATCGTTAGGGCCAATGCAACAGGCTACCTGCAATCTGCGAATGTGCAATTGAACAAATTTGTGAGCGTCGGGCAAACGCTTTACACTGTGAAAACAAAAGAAGCGGAAATCATTGGCAATTCCATCAATATCCTGGATTCTACTTTCCGGTTTACCGGTGTTAATGGTATCAGGGCCAACGGCGGCGGATTCATATCGCAGATCAACCACCAGAATGGTGATTATGTATTGGATGGAGAGCAACTGGCAGTAATTACCGATACGAAAAGTTTTGTTTTCCTGCTGGATTTGCCCTATGAATTAAGGCCCTATATACTCAATAAAAGAACGTTGGAAATGATATTGCCGGACGGGGAGAAATTAACCGGTACCATCAGCGGCAATATGCCAACAATGGATGCCGGGGCGCAAACACAAAGTATTATCCTGAAGGTAAATATTTCACATCCTGTTCCGGAAAATTTAATTGCGAAGGTAAAGCTGATAAAATCGTCAAAAGGCAATGCCAATTCTTTGCCCAGGGCAGCAGTGTTATGTAATGAAACGCAGGACGAATTCTGGGTAATGAAAATGACCGATAGTGGCACTGCTGCAAAAGTGCCTGTTAAGAAAGGCATAGAAACGGATAACCTGGTAGAAATTATCTCCCCGGTCTTTTCAGTAAATGATAAAATATTGGTGACAGGAAATTACGGGCTTGGGGACACCGCAAAGGTGAGCGTAATGTCTGCTTCTCCTAAAGCAGATTAGGAAGACGCGGCACCGGAATTGATATTTGACAGTTAATAATTGATAATTGTGGTGAATCCCGGTTTTCCAGGAATAATTCTCCTGTCTTCCAGGCTTAAAAAGTGATGACGTGTTTTGTTGCCGGTTTTTGGCTTTTAGCGGCTAAATAAAATTAAAACTTATTCATTGCAAAAATTTTTCCTGTCACATAAGAACCCACTCACAGTTGTACTGTTACTCATTATCCTTGGAGGTGGATTTGCTTATAACAAAATGCAATCTTCTTTATTTCCGGAGATCACATTTCCCAAAATAAAGATTATTGCGGATGGCAGCCTGCAACCCGTAAATAAGATGATGGTGAGCATTACCCGGCCACTGGAAAATGCCATCAAACAAGTTCCTGACCTGAAAATGATTCGAAGCATTACGAGCCGCGGTAGTTGCGAGATCTCGGGTTTTATGGATTGGAAAGCGGATATAGACCTAAGCCAGCAGCGTATTGAAGCTAAAATAGGCGAGATACGAAATACCCTTCCACCGGATGTTTCTATTACTGTGGAAAAAATGAATCCATCCATTTTACCGGTAATGGGTTACACACTGGAAAGCCATCATAAGTCACCGATAGAATTAAAGCAGCTGGCTGTTTATACTATCAAGCCATTTCTTTCGCAGGTTGATGGGGTAAGTGAAATACGCATCATTGGCGGAAAAACAAAAGAATACTGGTTACAGATGAACATTCAGAAAATGAGTTCCCTGTCGCTTACACCGGATATCATTACCAATGCGATCAACGCAACCAATTTTATCAAAAGCAATGGTTTTTTATCGGATTACCATTACTTGTATCTTACGGTAACTGATGCTACGGTACATACCAGGGATGATCTTCAAAACCTGGTTATCAGCAATAATGGGAAGCGCATCATTTATTTAAAGGATGTCGCGGATGTTGAGATAAAAGAAGCGGTGGAGTACACAAAAATTAATGCCAACGGACATGATGGGATACTGGTAGCCGTTATAAAGCAACCCAATGCCAACCTGGTTGCCGTTTCGGCTGACATGGTGAAAAAAATCGATGAACTGAAAAAAATATTGCCAGATGGAGTAAGCATACAGCCCTATTATGTACAGGCTGATTTTGTAAAAGGATCAATCAAAAGTGTGGGCGATAGCTTATGGGTAGGTTTATTACTGGCAATCATGGTGGCCATTATTTTTCTTCGTTCATTAAAAGCCAGCGCCACTATCCTTATCGTTATCCCCGTAACATTGGGCCTTACACTGATCGTATTATATGCCATTGGATATACTTTTAATATAATGACGCTGGGAGCCATCGCCGCGGCCATTGGCCTGATTATAGATGACGCTATTGTAGTAGTAGAACAAATTCACCGTACCCATGAAGAGCATCCAGGGGAATACAATGCAACCGTGGTTCAAAAGGCCATAAAATATTTGTTCCCTGCAATGTTGGGATCATCTGTCAGCACCATCGTGATCTTTGTTCCGTTCATATTAATGAGTGGGGTTGCGGGCGCTTATTTTAAGGTAATGACAGATACTATGATCATCACCTTAGTCTGTTCATTTTTTGTAACATGGATCGGCCTGCCGGTGGTATATTTATTATTAAGTAAAAAGAAAAATGAGGAACTGTCTACAAAGGCGTTAAAGAAAAAAGAGGAAGTAGTAAAAAGGCAGCGATGGGTTTCATTCTTCATAACGAGGCCCTGGATCAGTATTATTATTATCGTGGTATTGGGCTTCCTGGTATGGTTTATTCTTCCAAAATTAGAGACCGGCTTTTTACCTGAGATGGATGAGGGAAGTATTGTGCTGGATTATGCTTCACCACCAGGTACTTCATTGGATGAAACAGACCAGATGCTGAGAGAGGCTGAGAAAATAATTTCCTTGGTGCCGGAAGTGGAAGCCTACAGCAGGAGAACAGGAACACAAATGGGCTTCTTTATTACTGAACCCAATACAGGCGATTATCTCATCCAGTTAAAGGTTAAAAGAAGCCGGACCACCGATGATGTGATTGCTGATATCCGGAAAAAAATAGAATCCACACAACCCGCGTTACGAATTGATTTCGGACAGGTGATCGGCGATATGCTGGGCGACCTGATGAGCTCCGTACAACCGGTGGAAGTAAAAATATACGGAGATGATAAGGATAAACTGAACGAATTGTCAACACAAGTAAGCGAAGCAGTCAGTAATGTAAAAGGAACCGCCGATGTATTTGATGGCATTGTAATTGCCGGGCCTTCGGTAACTATTGAACCGGATTATAAGAAGCTGGCTCAGTTTGGCATTACAGCTGCCAATTTACAATATCAATTACAAACATCCCTGGAAGGAAACGTAACAGGGAATATATTTGAAAAAGAACAGATCAATAATATTCGCATTGTATATCCCGGAAGCAGGAAAATATCTGTTGCGGATCTTGGCAGGCTCCAGGTCTTTTTACCCAATGGAAAATTAAAACCTATTAAGGATCTCGCAACGGTAAATATAAATGCCGGTGATGTGGAAATTCAAAGACAGAACCTCCAATCCATGGGCGTTATCACTGCCCGCTTAGATAACAGGGACCTTGGCAGTGTAATAAAAGATATTCAAAAGGCAATAAAATCAAAAATCATATTACCTAAAGGTTACCATATTGAATATGGTGGCGCCTATGCTGAACAGCAACAATCTTTTAAAGAATTGCTGATGATATTAATTACGTCCAGCTCATTGGTTTTTGGCGTGATCCTTTTTCTTTTCAAGGATTTTAAAATTGCGTTTGCAATTTTACTGATAGGAGTACTGGGTATCTCCGGAAGTTACCTGGCCTTATGGCTCACTCATACCGCGCTCAATGTTGGCAGTTATACCGGCTTAATTATGATTGTAGGGATCATTGGTGAGAATGCGATATTTACTTTCCTGCAATTCAAAGAATCATTGCACGAAAAACCGGTAGATGAATCCATTATTTATGCCATCTCTACCAGGCTACGTCCCAAACTGATGACAGCATTCGGAGCGATAATCGCGCTGACCCCATTGGCCCTGGGTATCGGAACAGGCGCTCAATTGCACCAGCCTTTGGCCATCGCGGTAATCGGTGGTTTTATAATTGCACTACCATTACTACTGATTGTATTACCAGGTCTGTTGAGGTTATTGTATAAAAACTATAAACCGGTTGATAGCATTGTATAAATTTTAAGTTAGCCACTGATGAACGAATCTGCACGAATTTTTTTATAGGATGCTTTACTCGTGGGCATTCGAGTATTCGTGGCGACAAAAATACACCTGGCAAACAATGAAATTATTACAGAAACCTTCACATAAGCAACCATTTAAATTATGCAAACATTAACCGTGGAGGTATTACTTTTAACCTTCATAGGCAAAAAAAATCACGAATTTTGTGCAAGCTTAAAAGGATGACTCTAATGATGGAAAACAAAAAAAATACCTCTCCTCATATTCTAAGTACCGCTTCTAATTTGCTGGGAATTTGCTTTATTGTGCTGACTTCCCTGAAGCTTTTGAAAATGCAGGGCGAAACCCTGGTCGATGAATTTACAACCGGCGCCATGATCTTATTTATGGTAAGCTGTATCCTTTCATTTCTATCAATCAAAAGCAATGGAAGATTCAGTGAGGTTTATGAAACGATCGCGGATATACTTTTTTTGACGGGTTTAATTTGCCTGTTTGGCACTACGATGCTTATAACATTTAATATAATAAAATAATAATATTCAGATATGCCCAGCTGGTTAATTTATGCATTGGTTTCCGCCTTTTTTGCCGCACTCACTGCCATCTTTGCAAAAGCCGGATTAAAGGAAGTGAATTCCGATCTGGCCACCGCAATCCGGACCGCCATGATATTATTTATTACCTGGGGCATTGTATTCTTTAGGGGAAATGCAAATGGAATTTCGGGTTTATCAAAAAACAACTGGATATTTCTAACGCTGTCTGCCTTTGCAACCGGACTTTCATGGTTATTCTATTATAAAGCCTTACAGCTGGGCAAAGCATCTGAAGTAACGGCAATTGATAAGGGAAGTATTTTATTCACTATTCTGCTTTCCTTTCTTTTTTTGAAAGAACCACTTAGCTCCAGGTTATTGATTGGCGCCGGGTTGGTATTTGCGGGTATGCTAGTGATTGTATGGAAATAAATATGATTTAGCCAATCCTTAATTCAATGATAACACAGGTGATTATCCCCTGATTATATCAACACAATAACAAAAATTATTTAGCCATTTTATATTTCTTCATTGTTTTTATCTCAACTGCAGATGCAGGTTTTATACTAACGGCAGCGCCACCGCCCTTTGCCAGTGGCAGCAATAAACTACCTTTATTATCCACGATGAATTGTTCAATAGTATATGCTTCCGGGTTGCTTTTCCAGTCGGCATTGTCAGCATCCCTGTAAATGGTGGCCACATATTTTACTTCATTATCCAAAAAATCCAAAGGCAGTAATGCCCTTCGGCTGTTTTCATCTGTAATGGCACCGGCATACCAATTGGCAGATCCCTTCTCTTTTCTCGCAATGGTAATAAAATCGCCGGGTTCCGCGCCCACAATTCTTGTATCATCCCAATCCACAGCCACATCCTTTATAAATTGAAAAGCATCCATATGGGCGGCATAATTTTCCGGGAGATCGGCAGCCATTTGCAGCGGGCTGTACAAGGTAACGTATAGGGCCAGTTGCTTTGCAAGAGTGGAATGCATCTGTCTGTCAGGTGCGGCCGCCGTATATCCTCTTAATTTAAAAATCCCCGGCGTATAATCCATTGGCCCACCCATATAACGGGTAAAAGCCATGATCGTTTCATGATCCGGGGGACTGCCGGTACTAAAGGCATTGTATTCATTTCCCCTGCCGGCTTCGTTGGCAATCCAGTTGGGATAAGTGCGATTTAAACCGGTTGGCCTGACGGATTCATGCATATCCACCATTATTTTGTGGTTGGCGGCTTTTTGTGCCACCCTAATATAATGATCGATCATCCATTGACCGTCATGAAACTCACCTCTTGGAATTATTTTTCCTACGTAACCCGTTTTTACGGCAATGTAACCAAACCTGTTCATGAACCGGTAAGCAGTATCCATTTGTCGTTCATAATCGGTTGCTCCTCCTGATGTTTCATTATGCATGATGATGGTTACATTCCTGGATGCCGCATATTGCTGTAATTCCATTACATTAAAATCGGGATAAGGTTTTACAAAATCAAATGTTTTTTCTTTCCAGTTTCCAAACCAGTCTTCCCATCCATAGTTCCACCCTTCTACCAACACTCCTTTGATTCCATTGGCGGATGCGAAATCAATATAGCGTTTTACATTGGCGGTATTTGCTGAATGTTTCCCATTGGGTATCAAATTCCCATCGGCATCCAGTTTATCCGAAGCATCGGAATAATTCCAACCGCCTTTGCCGGTCTGCATTTCCCACCATACGCCAATAAATTTCATTGGCTTTATCCAGCCGGTATTTTCAAATTTGGATGGCTCATTCAAATTAAGGATCATTTTAGAAGCTAATAAATCCGTAGCCTTGTTACTCACTATGATTGTTCGCCAGGGAGTAGCACAAGGAGCATGCAAATAAGCTTTATTTCCCAGTGGGTCGGGTACCAGGATGGAAGAAAGGGAAAAGTTTCGTTGATCAACATCCAGTTGCATGGCGGGATAATTTACCAGGGCCGCTTCATGAATATTTATGTATAAACCATCACCGGATACAAGCATCAGGGGTGTTTGCACAGCATGGGGGCCGGGTACGGTACGAACAGCAATATCCGTTGAGGCTTCCACTAATTTCCGGTTGTCGATCTCAGAAAGCCTGGAATGGGTATACGGATATTCATTGGTATCGTAATCAGCCGGTATCCAGAATGCCAAGTGATCCCCGGCAAGGTTAAATTCGGTAAGTTCTTCCGCCACTACAAAATACTTTAATCCGGGCTGCTTTGGAAATTGATAGCGGAAACCTACACCATCTTCAAAAACCCGGAAAATAATATCCAGTTGCCTGCCGGTTGCATTCTTTTGTTTTAAATGAACCATCAATTCCTTATGATGGTCATGGATAACACTTACTTCTCCCAAAACCGGTTTCCAGCTATTATCATATACAGAACTATCCATTCCTGTGATCTCAAAATTGTCATAAAATGTAGCATCCGTAAATTTTAAACCCAGACCGGATAATTGAATGACTGGTTGATTTGCATAGGTTACAGTATACCGGGGAGTACCTTTTTCATCCAGCATAAAACCAAGCTGAACTTTATTCATTTTCATGTTGATGACCTCAGTTGGTTGCGCAACCAGGGGATGAAGCAACACTACTGCAAGCAGACAGGTAAAAAGTTTTTTGAAAGGCATGGTTTGCATTTGATATTGATTATAAAAAACAATGCAATATATTTTTTACAACACTGCACATTGGATAAAAAAGTGATCTTGTGTCCACCTGGCTTGCATTAGTTTCCAATACAACTCTCCATAATTTTATTCTCAATATATTCCCAACTATAGTGTGGGATCCGGTGGTGTGTTTGGATTACCATCCCGCTCCTGTTGGGGATACGGATAGTAATTACGGGTTCTCTCAGGCGCCGGCGAACCAGGGCCGGGCCGGTTAAACCTTCGGCTATCTGCTAATTTCATTCCACTTAGATATAGCTCAATGGCCCTGTTCTTATAAATTTCCGTGAGCAGGGAAGCCTGGTCCACGGTACCCGAATATGGTGGCAGATCAGCACCAATTCCAAACGCATCCTGAGCCGGTGTTTTCATTAAAACCTTATTTAAAAAGAGTACTGCATTTGGCAAATCAGCTTTTCCCGAATATGCTTCTGCCTGGATCAATAACATTTCCCCGGGCAGGTAAACCGGAATCGTAGCCAGGTCACTTTTGAAAAAACCGGAACCATTCGCATCGGTGCCACTATTAGGGTTTTTAGTTAAATGAAATACAATTCTTTTATCTGCAGCATCGGGTGCAAGTGCACCAGTTAAACCAAAATTTGTTTTAATACCATAGGTATTATTGGTTGTCAATGCCGAGCGAAAAACTGGATTCTGATTAGTGAGGTTGTAAAAGAAAACAGATTTTTTAGTAAGGTCTACTGCTGCGGCTTTTGCAATAGCAGCATCGTTTTTGCCAAGCATATTATTGAAGCGAGCCGACAATGCAAGTAAAGTATTCGGGAGATCAATTTCACCACCAACCGCAGCAGTAAATGATGCCGGTACGGTTGTGGTGCCAAATAGTGTAGAACCCTCATCCAGCAACCGGACTGCTTCTGTTAATGCTTCAATGCCGGTACCAAATTGCGCATTCACACCCGTATTTACGGGAACCTTTTCGAAAAATTGGGATAAGGTTCCCAAAGCCATTGCTTTATAAAGGTGTCCGTAAATTTTAATTGCATTCTTAAGATTTACATCACCTATTTTATCAGAATTGTCAATTAATTTTTGTGCTTCATTGTTTATAATATTTGTTGTTGTCCATAAACTGGTAACGACACCGTTGTTTGGAGCAACATTTGCCCCGCCATTTTCAAGTTGTGCCAGGTCGGCATTACCTGCATTTAAAACCGTTAGTTCCTTAGCGCTTAGTCCAGATGCGGAAATGGCAGCATATAAAGAAGCAACTCCAATTCCATTTACGGCATAACGTTGTTTTAAACCAACAATAACCCTTGTCATCCCGTCGGCAGAATTAAAAACTTCATCTTGTGTTGGTGCATTGGGATTGATAAATTCTTTCTTGCAACCGGTGCCCGTGAATAGAGCGAGCGTCAACAGTATATAAAGTATCTTTTTCATGATTTTCATTTAAAATTTGTAATGATAGATAATTGTATCGTCCTGGGGATTGGGAAGGCTCCAAAATCATCCCCCCTTACAATTGATTGCCCTGCAGAGCTAATTTCCGGATCAAATCCCTGGTAGTTATCAAATGAAAAAAGGTTGCGTCCTACCAACGATATCTTCATACTTTGGGCAAACTTTAAATTGGTGAGCGAATAACTTAGGGCAACCTCCCGGATTTTTGTAAAACTACCATCCTGCACATGATCTTCCTGTATGCGGGGGCCTATAAAACCGCCCACTGCTGCTGTCCATCCTCTTGGCAGTTCACCTTTCAATTCTTTTACAGCTAATGGGCCGGTACCCACATTATTTCTTGTAATATAGTCCCAGTTGTACACTTCAAAACCAGCTACCCTGTCTATTTGAATTCGCAATCCAAAATTTTTATAAGTGAATTCGTTTGACAGAGCGGCGGTGTAATCAGGATTTGGATCACCAAGCACTTTGCGTAAAGGAGTTCCTAAAGGTTGCCCGTTCGCATCCCGTTGTGGCGTCTCCACTAATAGTCCCTTTGAATCTTGTCCAACCGTACCTCTTTCAACCTGTGGCAGCATGAAGCCATTCACATCTTTCAATAAAAGATTGCCACCAGCATCCTTTGCATAATAATTTACATAATAAACACCTGTGGGCTGACCCAATAAAATGCCCTGGGTGTTGCCAGCATCAAAGCCCACAAAAGTCGCATTTTTATAAATTTCTGTGATCTTGTTTTTATTACGGTTAAAAAGTAATGAAGCATTCCAGTTAAAATCTTTCGTTGAAACCGGGCTTCCGGTAAGCATTAATTCAAATCCCTTATTAGTCATTTTTCCTACATTGTCAAGCAGGGATGAAGAACCGTTGGAAGGTGCAAGGTTGAAAGGAATTATCAGGTCTTTTATTTTTTGGTCGTAAACACTTAATTGAAGTCCCACGCGGCCTTTCAGGAATTGAATATCGGCACCTGCTTCCCATTCTGTTTTAATTTCAGGTTTAATATTTACATTGCCGATCTGATTGCGGGGAGCAAACGCACCACCAGTATAGGTGATGGGCAGATAAGTAATAAACCTGTCATAGGCTCCGATGCCGGTCAGGTTACCGGCTTTGCCATATGAGGCCCTTAGTTTTAGGGTGTTAAACAATTTTCCAATCTGTTTGTCTTTCCAAAATCTTTCCTCAGAAATATTATAACTTATACTTGCTTTTGGATAGAAGTTATTTTGCGCATCCTTACTAAATGAGGAGGACCCGTCTACCCGTCCGGCCCCGGTTATGAATAATTTGTTTTTGAATCCGAATGTTTGCTGGAAGAAGAATCCGAATATGGATTGTTCAGTGCGGGTATCTACCGGAGCCACAAAAAGGTTTTGCGCGGCGGCGACCGTTTTTACCAATGGAATAAGATCTCTTCCTTCCTGCGCGCTGTAGGCTGTTTTAATGTATTGCGCCGAATACCCTGCAGAAGTAGTTGATTGCAGGTTTGTTAACATGTCGAATTTATAAGTAGCTACTGCATCACCGCTCCATTGATAATAATTATATTTTGCATTGGCAACATATCCGTCTGGAAAGAAGGTTGCCGCTACCGGGCCATATGGCACCCGGTCATGAAATTCAAATCCCTGCTGGCCATAGGTATCAAAGCCGGTTGTTAAATCAATATTTAATCCTGAAACAGGGGTTAGGTTTAATTTTACATTAGATAAGGTTCTGTTAATTTCCTGCCGGATATCATAATTTTCAATAATAGAAAGAGGATTTAACCTTTGTTGTTCCACATGTTTTAAATTTCCAAGGGCATCCCGCTCGTTTATATTCCATACATTATCGATAATAGTTAAAGTGCTGACTGGTGAAAAAAAGTTGTTGCCATTAGGCATGTCTTTAGAACGTGAGTTTGTAAACAGGACACCGCCAGAAACTTTTGCCCAACGGTTTAAGGTAAGGTCGGTCCTTGCTCTTAATCCATATCGTTGAAAATTAGTTTCCCTGATTATACCATCATTTTTTAAAAAGGACCCGGACACATAATAACTGGCTTTATCACTTCCTCCCGTAACAGATATATGGTTATCCGTACCATAAGAACTTTCAAATATATTATCCTGGTAATCATAACGGGTAACGGGATATTTTACCTCATCTAACCTGCCTCCCAGGGCCACCGGGCCGGTACCCGGTGTTGCGGTCTGGCTTGCCGCAGGTCGTAAATTGGCGATTGTTGTCAGCCTGTCGCCAACAGTAGATAATCGTGCATCCCCTGGAATGCCAAACCTAAAAGGGTAGTCATTAAGATCGAGCCTTTGCCTCAATGAATTATGTTGTATGCTGGTGGTGAAACTAACCTGGGGTTTACCGTTTTTGCCGCGTTTTGTAAATATCTGAACAACCCCATTCGAGGCCCTGGAACCGTAAATAGCTGATGCAGCGGCACCGTTTATTACCTCTATCCGCTCGATATCGTTGGGATTAATATCTACCAACCTGTTAGTGCCTGTTTGAATTTTCGCACCCTGTGCATCTGCACTCAGGTTAACAACATTTGCAGAACTGTTGTCAATTATAACACCATCTACGATGTATAAAGGTTCCGATGATCCAAAGATGGAGCCTACGCCCCTAAGTTTAATAGAGATGCCGCCGGCAGGATCACCGGAATTTTGGGTAACCTGTGCGCCCATCACCCGTCCATTTAAAATGGCGCTTAAGTTGGAGGCGCCGGTATTTTGTAGTTGGTTGGCATTAACAGTTGAAATAGAATTACCTAATTGCCTTTTCGAGGTTCCTCCTAAAGTACCCGTAACCACTACTTCATCCAGGCCCAACGCATCACTTACCAGCTGTGCGTTGGCGGTGTACTCATTAGTGCCAGTGATATTGACGGCCTCCTCTGCATTCTTATATCCTACGGCTGAAAAAATGACCGTATTTTTCCCGGTTTTTAACACAACCGATAGCAGGTAAGTTCCATCATCATTGGTAGAGACACCACTGTTAGTGTTTTTTACTGTAACAGAAACCCCGCTCATGCCATCCCCTTTTTCATTGGTTACTTTACCTGAGATCTTTACCTGGGCAATGGAAGCAGCCGCAAAAAAAATCATTGGAAAAAAAAGACCAGGCCACCTAAATTTCTTTAGTCTTGTTAGTTTTTTTTGAATGTAGTTACTCATAATGTAGTCATTTTGGTTATTGAAAAAAGATGCATGTATTATAAAATTTCTAACCCTCTTTTTTTATAAGGTTTTAATAATTCATCTCCGGGGTCCAGTTCCGTAATGAGTATATCGACCTCCTCAATTTTACACACCACCATTCGCTGCACGGTATTTAATTTTTTTGAAATGGAAAGAGAAACAGTTTTTTTTGCGCTCCTGATCATTGCTCTCTTCACCTCTATCACTTCCAGGTCAAGGTCAGTAATACCATTCTCTATATCAATGCTGTTGGTTCCCAAAAAACACAGGTCACATTTTATTTCGCTTAAACGCTGGTTCACTTCTGCACCCACGGACATCTGTGCGACCTTCAATAATTTGTTGCCTATAAAAATGACTTCGATATTTGGATGATCCAGCAGTTCCAATGCCGTAGGAATACTTACCGTGATAAATGTGGCATTTAATTCAGGCGGCAAAGATTTTATCAGTTCAATAATGGTAGTACCGCCTGACAATAAAACCAACATCCCGTCCCGGATCAATTCCCTGGCTTTAAATGCAATAATTTTTTTCTCGGGTTGTGAATAAACGGAGTTATTCTTTAAGGTAAAGTGAAAAGATTTGGAAAGTGCTCCACCATGTACTTTTGTAAGTATCCCTTTTTCATCCAGTTCCTGCAAATCTCTCCGGATAGTATCTTCGGACGCAGTAAGTTGTATGGATAAATCAGAAGACAACACCTTATTGTGGATGTCTATTTCATGCATTATATACGCATGTCTTTCCTTTTTAAGCATGAGGTGTCAGTTTTAATACTGCATAAATACGCAAATAAATTTAAATTGTACAATAGTTTCTGCATATTTTTGTGATGATTTGTTAAAATTACCGCATAAAGCCGCAATGATGAATGTGAATATTGACCGTCTTTTTAAAATGGGACTTAAACCCTTCCGCGTAATTATAGGTTTGATGAGCGGCACTTCTGTAGATGGCCTGGACATAGCCCTTTGCAAATGCACCGGATCGGGTACAAACACCGAAATCGAAATTATTCAATTTGAAACAGCCAGGTATAATGATGATTACAGGAAGGAAATAAAATCTGTTTTTTCCAAACGGGAGGTTGATCTTCAAAAAGTATGCCTGCTGAATGGATGGGTAGCCGTGCAACATGCAACCATCATCAATGATTGTTTAAAAAAATGGCAGATTGATCCTGCTATGATCGACCTAATTGCCAGTCACGGGCAAACGATTTATCATGCACCAAAGCATTTGCATTGCCTTGATAAATTTTCTAACGCAACTTTACAAATTGGCGATGGGGATCATCTGGCTGTAAAGACAGGCATAATCACCATCAGCGATTTCAGGCAAAAACATATTGCTGCAGGAGGCGAAGGAGCTCCTTTGGCAGTATATGGTGATTATTTGATTTTTAGCCGAAAAGGAGAGAACCGGGTCATGTTAAATATCGGGGGCATCGCAAATTTTACGTTTCTCCCCGCTGACCTGGATGTGAGCAAGGTTTTTAGTACCGATACAGGAACAGGCAATTCACTGATGGATGCATATATTCAGCAAAACTTTAGCCGGCGATATTTTGATGAACATGCAGGTGTAGCCGCCACAGGAAATATTAATGAGGCGCTGCTAAATTGTTTGAAGGAAAATGATTTCTTTCAAAAAGGTTTTCCTAAAACTACCGGCCCGGAATTATTTAATCTTCACTATATTGAAAAAGCAAAATCTGCAGCTGGCATTGTAACTATAACTCACCAGGACATGATGGCCACATTAAACAGGTTTTCGGCAGATACCATCGCCCGTGCAATACAACAAGCCTCAGCAGGTTTAAATGGGGTGGTGATCTATACCAGTGGGGGAGGAATGCACAACCCGTTGCTGATGAAAAATATCGGGGAACAATTAACCGGCTATATTTTTAAGACAACTGGCAGCCTGGGAATTAACCCCGATGCAAAAGAGGCAGTTTTGTTTGCCGTATTGGCAAATGAATCCGTTGCGGGAGGAAAAATTGGATTAGGAAACGGAAACAGCGATATTCCATTTGTAAGTATGGGGAAAATAAGTTTCCCTCAGTAACGGACATTTTGATTAGGGATGAGGGATGTGCAATAAGCAATAAGCAATAAGCAATGGGCAATGAGCAATGAGCAATGAGTGATGAGTGATGAGCAATAAGCAATGGGCGAGGAGTGATGAGTAATGAGTAATGAGTGAGTAGTAGGTTGTGTAAGATTTGCTTTTGAAAACGGCATTTTATTCAAATAAATTTGAAACCGGCTATACTGGTCAAAATATTATATCAGCTTATCTTGACCCTTTTGATCGGATTGATTTAAAAATTTGCTTTTATGAATCAAAGAAAAAATACGGAATCGCCCTCTCACTACGATCATTTAGAAACAAAGTCAGTTATTGAGTTGATAAGGGATATTAATAAAGAAGATCAAAGCATATCGAAAATTGTGAAAGAATCTCTGCCACAAATTGAAAAACTGATCAGTGCGGCATTGCCAAAAATGAAGGCAGGAGGCAGGTTATTTTACATCGGAGCAGGTACAAGCGGAAGGTTGGGGGTATTGGACGCTTCGGAGATCCCTCCAACATATGGCGTAGGTCCAAACATAGTAATAGGCATTATCGCGGGTGGGGATATTGCTATCAGGAATTCTGTGGAATACGCCGAAGATGACACCAAAAAGGCCTGGGAAGCACTCACTGCCCACCACATTCAAGATATAGATTTCCTGGTAGGTATTGCAGCCTCAGGTGAAACACCCTATGTTTTGGGTGGCATCAGGGCGGCAAAAATAAAAGGCATCACCACCGGTTGTATAGTTTGCAACACCGGAAGCAGCATTGCTCAAATAGTTGATTACCCGGTAGAACTGATAACAGGCCCCGAATTTGTAACCGGCAGTACAAGGATGAAAGCAGGTACCGCTCAAAAAATGGTACTTAACATGATCTCTACTACCCTAATGATACAATTGGGTAAAGTAAAAGGAAACAAAATGATCGAGATGCAACTGTCGAATAATAAATTATTGAACAGGGGGATGATTATGTTAAAACAGGAATTGGGTATCACAAATAAGGCAGCTCTGGCACTAATAAAAAAGCATAGAAGCGTTAAAAAGGCGATCAAAGCATTCCAGTCAAAAAAATCAATTACTCATTAAGGTATACTCTGCCATTCTTTCAACCACAGGATTTAAAACTACAATCTCGTCTTATAGGCCGTCGTTGGGTGTTTTCACCTACAGCCAATACATCAATATGCAAAGCTTCGGTCGTTGGTGAAAACACC
>JBDTWP010000021.1:0-33965 GCA_040006615.1 Ferruginibacter sp. | reverse complement strand
TTTTATTCGAGGCCGCTTTCATATACTAATTGCGAACGTTTCACCTAATTCTAAATATATATATAGGAAGGATAAAAATAAAGACGGTTCCTTTTGCATATCAAATGGCTTTTTCAAAACTGGTAATCAGATCACGAAATGTTAATAGAAGCGTTTGCAATTAATAGCAATTTTTGCAATTTGCCTGTGTTAATAACAAAAGAGCTGGCTAACGCAATTAATGGCTAAAAAAATACAATCAATGGTTAAAAAAGAATTATTACACATGTTAAATAGTTGTAACTTTAGGCGGGCCAACGGTTGCAATTCCTTCTGATAGTCAGGTTACTGTTTGCCAACACCAATTCTTCGTAACCAAAACAAACGCTATATGCTCCACTACAATTCCACGGAACACAATTTTGCCCATCTGCCGGTGTCGGGGGCATCGGGAAGTATTTACCAAAATCTAATTAATTAACAACCAAGAAAACAATTATGAAAAAACTTCATGTAGTATTAGCTTTAATGCTTTTACTGGTTGCGGGGATTCCTGCGGCTTTTGCACAACTAAAGACTGTTACGGGTAAAATTACCGATACCAAGGGGGTACCGATTGTTGCGGCCACGGTGACAGCAAAGGGTACCAAGACTGGAACCCAGACAAACTCGGAAGGATTTTTTTCGATCTCTGTTCCTAATGCAGTGCAGATATTGCAAATTACCTCGGTAGGTTTTGCGCCACAGGATGTTTCGATCAGTGGTCAGAATAACATTTCTGTTTCGTTAAGAGTTACAACTTCTGAATTGAACGAAGTTATAGTTACAGCCCTTGGTGTGGAAAGAAGCAAAAAATCGCTTCAGTACTCGATTACCACGGTTGGTGGCGAAAGCCTCAACCAGGCCAGGGAAAACAGTGTCGTTAATTCCCTGGAAGGAAGGGTGGCTGGTGTAAACGTATCAAAAATCGCTTCAGGACCCGGTGCATCTACCCGCGTGGTAATACGTGGCGCAAAAACACTTGGCTCAAATTTGAACCAACCGTTGTATGTGGTAGATGGTGTTCCTATAGACAACAGTAACCAGGGCCAAGCCGGCATTTGGGGGGGAGCAGACCAGGGAGACGGGATGAACAGCATTAACCCAGATGATGTGGCTTCCATTACTGTGTTAAAAGGAGCCAGTGCTGCGGCTCTATATGGATCCAGGGCAGCTAACGGAGTAATCCTCGTCACAACTAAAAAAGGTTCGGGACGCAAAGGCCTGGGTATTGAGATCAATTCAAACTATGTGTTTGAAAGTGTACAGAATTTTACTGATTTTCAAACAAGCTATGGTTCAGGCGGCATGGTAACGCCGCCAGGTGGAAATTTGCAGACCAGGGTAGCTACAAAACCGGCAAACATTGCGGATGCATTTAACGGTTGGAGCCAACAGGCCTGGGGACCGAAATTTGATGGCAGCACCGCGGTACAGTTTGATGGTGTAAGCCGGCCATATTCATATGCGGGGGATAACTGGAAACGTTTTTATAAAACAGGAAATACATTAACAAATTCGGTTGCATTAAGCGGGGGCAGCGAAAACCAGAATTTCCGGATTTCAGCATCTGATCTGAGAAACAAGGGAATTATTCCAAATTCCGGTTTCGATAGGGTAAACCTGGCAATGTCTACTTATTCAAAATTCGGGAAGAGACTTACAGTTAATGGAAAAGTGCTTTACTCCAACGAAAAAGTAAAGAACAGGCCCAATATTTCCGACTCTCCGGGAAATGCTGTTCAATCCATATTTCGTCTTCCGGGAGATTATAACGTGTTGGATCTGTTAGGTGATCCAAATAAACCAGGCGCGGTGCCATCCCTGGAAATGCAGGCTGCCCAGGGGATCAAAATTCAGGATGGAAAGGCTCCGGGAGAAGAATTCCAGCGTTCGACTGACCTGTGGACGCAGAACCCATATTGGGCTGCTTACCAACAAATCAATACGGATTCCCGTGACCGTGTTATCGCCTCCGGCAATGTAAAATACGACATTACAGATTTCCTTTACGTGCAGGGCCAGGTTGGGATGGACTGGTACACTTTGAGAAGAACCCAGCTTACTCCCCAGGGTACAGGCCATAACCGTGGCGGCGGCATGTCAGAGAGAGAAGATCGCGTTCGTGAAATTAATTATGAGTGGACTCTTGGTTTCAATAAAAAGTTCAACAAAATCGGAGTGAATGCATTTGTAGGCGGAAACAGGATGCGTCGCACCAGCGAAAATATTTCTGCAAACGGAACCGGGTTTAATACTCCATTATTCCCGGCTATTAATAATGCCAATCAGAGGAATTTTGGTTATGGTTACGGCGGATCAGGCATTAATTCACTATTCGGTTCCGCGGAAGTATCCTACAATAATTACCTGTACATTACGGCAACCGCCAGGAAGGATTGGTTCTCAGTGTTAAATCCAGCGGCCAACAGCATTATATATCCATCCGTAGGCGGAAGCTTTGTATTCAGCGATGCTTTTAAAATGCCCTCGTGGTTAAGTTATGGTAAAGTGAGATTGTCCTGGGCACAGGTAGGTAATGCGAATTCGGTGGGTCCATATAGTACTTCACTGGCATATACAGCCGGCACAACACATATCGGCCTTCCATTAGGATCATTCAGTTCAGGTTACAGCTATGGTACAAACCTCCCCAATAAGGATCTTCTTCCATTTACGTCAACAGAAATGGAATATGGAGTAGAACTTAAATTCCTGAACAACCGGCTTGGAATAGACTTTACTTATTATGATCAGAAAACCACCGATGATATCCTCCAGGCAAGTATTTCAAGGTCGTCTGGCTTTGGCAGTACCAGCGTTAACCTGGGCGAACTCACCAACAAGGGTGTTGAGGTATTGTTAACCGGCACTCCTGTTAAAGGGAATATAACCTGGGATGTGTCGTTAAATCTGGCTAAGAACAAGAGCAGGGTGGTTGCATTGATTGAAGGGCAAACAGAATTTATAGGAGATGGCTTTACGGCAGAGCCGAGGACAAGGAACGTTTTCATCAAGCAAATTGTTGGCTACCCCTATGGTATGATTACGGGAAAAGCTCAAATGCGGGATCCCTCCGGCAACCTGGTATTTGACCAGGACGGTGTTTCGCAGGCAGCACCTGGTTACCAGATCCTCGGAAATGGTGTTCCGGATTTTACCGGAGGTGTAAATAATGCAATAACCTGGAAGCAGATAAACCTTACCTTCCTGGTAGACTTCAAATCCGGCGGGGATATATTTTCCGGAACTAATATGAGGGCTACCCAGCAAGGATTTACTCAACAAACCCTACTTGGCCGGGCGGGGGAGGCTCCACTTGTCCTTACGGGCGTAACACGGGATGGCACTGGCTATAAGCCCTTTAGTAAAACGCTTACACCCGGGGAGGCGCAGAATTACTGGAATCAGTTGGGTAGTGAAGGCAATGGTGCGGCAGACAAATTTATTTATGATGCTTCTTTCATAAAACTCCGCCAGGTAACCCTGGGTTATTCTTTGCCAAGGAAAATCCTTGGAAAGACCCCAATACAATCGCTTATGTTTTCTTTTGTTGCACGTAATCTTGCGGTCCTGCTTAAGCATACGCCTAATATTGATCCTGAATCAACCTATTCCAGTTCTAACAACCAGGGGCTTGATTACTTTGGGTTTCCGTCAACCCGAACTTATGGCTTTAACTTAAGGGCGACCTTCTAAAAAATTAATACAATCTTTCTAAACATTAAATAGAAAAAAGTATGAAATATTTAATAAAAATTATTTGTTGCACGCTCATTGTTACAGGATTTATGGCGTGTAACACGCAAAAGCTTAAGGATCTGAATATTGATCCCCAGTCGCTTCCCAGTATTAATCTGAATTTTATTTTCAGTTCCGTGGAGCTGGGCGGTGCTTCCGCTGGCTCTTCGGGTGATAATCGCTATATAGACTGGAGAACAAATATTGGGTTCGCCTCAATGGCCATCCAGCAAGTGGCCAATGCCGGTGGTGGTATAGCTCCCGGTGATAAATACACAGACAATGTTGAGAGTTCCAATGCTCCATTTGAACAAATTTACGGTGATCAGCTTAAAAATATCGCTACAATACTTAGGGAGACAGGCACCGGCGGATTTGCCGAGGGGCAATATAAGAATATGCGCCAGGCTGCAAGAATTGTCAAGGCATTCCTGTTTAGTCGCCTGACAGATTATTATGGAAGTATTCCATATTCAGAAGCATTACAGGCTACTGAGGGAAATTTCTTTCCCAAATATGATAAACAAAAGGATATTTATGCAGACTTATTCAAGGAGCTTGACGAAGCAATAGCGGGATTTGGCGCAGCTGATCCCAGCGACGGGTTTGCAGGAGCTGATATGTATTACAAGGGGGACATTACTAAATGGAAAAAATGGGGTTATTCACTCATGCTTCGTTTTGCTATGCGGCTTTCAAATGTGGATGCTGCCACCGCCAATACCTATGTAACAAAAGCTTTGGCCGGAGGGGTGTTTACAAGCAATAGTGATAATGTGATCGTGCCAATGGCAACAGGCCCCAGCCAATGGATTGACCAGAATGGTATTTCCCGCGCCTTTTATCCTGGTGATGGTGGACAGCCCACTTTTATGAGCAAGACTTTGATTGACTGGCTGAAAGGAACAAATGCTGCGATAGCAACAGATGACGATCCAAGGCTGATGATTTTCACCGGTGGAATTGGTAACTGGGGTGCGACGACGGGATGGGCTCCTACAAATACGGATCCGGTTCAACAGAAAGGTATGCCGAATGGTCACGATTTATCGGAGCTCAGGACAATAGAAGGAGATCCTACTCTGAATACGGATGCGGTATATTCCAAGATCAATACTAAGTTATTGGATCTCAACGATCCTTATATGCTCATGAATTACGGCGAAGTGCAGTTATTGCTGGCTGAAGCCGCGCAAAGAGGGATCGGCGGACTTGCTGCGGCAGCGGCCCCGGCATATTATGCTGAAGGTGTAAAAGCTTCTATGCAGATGTACACGATTTATGACGCCTCTCTCACCGCATCAGATGCACAGGTTGCGACTTATCTGACCACCTATCCTTACGGTGTTACTAAACCTGCATTGGAAATGATCGGTGAGCAATATTGGGCCAATCATTACCTCAACTGGTGGGAAGCATGGTCTAATTGGAGAAGAACCTCTACTGCGGCCAACCCCAAAGGGTATCCGCAGTTGACCCCAACTAATTACCCAGGCAATGTTACTGGTGGAACGATTCCCCAGAGATTAAAGTATACGACCAATGAGGTGGCAGGTAATCCCAATACAGCGGCAAGCACTACTACACCAGATACTTATACGACAAAAGTTTGGTGGGCTGGAGGACCTGAATAGCTGAATATATTTTATAATATAAAAAGCCCTTGAATCTTCAAGGGCTTTTTTTTTAGTTTGGAGCGGCCTGAGGGTGCATTCCAAATTCATCCTGCTCAGGATAACAGAACAAAAGCAGGATAACGTTTTTTCTCATCTGTTCATTTTCCTATTTCCAAATATTTAAATTTCATGTTTCACGTTTTTTGGCCCGTAGGAACAGGCCGCGGCCTGTTCTTGCAATGCCAATGGTAACTGTGTTTCAAATATTTATGAGAACAGGCCGCGGCCTGTTCCTACATTACCCTTTAGATGATTCTAACCTAATATTGTCGGATAGATCAGGGCTCAATGGTTTTAAAAGCCTATGAGGTTTTTCGAAGGGTATTTATCAAAAAACATAATTGCAACATATTGAATAGAGGTGAGTGAGGGCACCTGCCCGGCAGTTTTTTGTGGCTGGTTTCCTCCCCTTCCGTTTTGTGAATAAAAATGTAGCATGGCCAGGAACATTGTTCTAATAATTTCCTGAAGTATCTTAAATAAACTTTCCCATGTTTTCCAGGCTTATGATCTCAACAGTTGTGATGGTCTCCTGTCAGGTGACCTGGTTGCTGTGGTGCTCCACATGGGTCACAAAAACACTACAAAGCCAATTCTATAGATTGCAAAATGAAAAAGGAAAGATTTACCGATATTTATCCCACCAAATAACGAGATGAAAAAACTAATCGATATAAAGCGATTTAAGTTCTACCTGTGGGTTGGGCTTGCTTTTTTAACGTTGGGGCTGTTTTCCGGCCTGGTACAATTGGATTTAGCATGAAGTCAGTTTTCTTTTTTGGAATTACCAGGCATATTTTTAATTATATAAAACTAGAGCAGGTCGTGTATCAGTGAAGCAAGGCGAACCAGTTTTTACGACTACTTTAAAAATTAATCCAGCCAACCATGTCTAATATAAAATGTATTATAATAGAAGATGAACCATTAGCCGTAAAAATTTTATCCGACTATATTTTGCAGCTACCGTTCCTGGAATTACAGGGAACATTTAAAGACGCTATTCTGGCATCTGACTTCCTGCGGGGTAATGATACCGACCTTATTTTTTTAGATATTCACCTGCCTAAATTAAAAGGCATGGCTTTTTTAAAAACACTTACAAATGCCCCTGCTGTAATTATTACAACCGCGTACCATCAATATGCGTTGGAGGGCTTTGATCTAAACGTGACAGATTACTTATTGAAGCCATTTGATTTTGAGCGTTTCCTGGTAGCAGTAACCAAGGTAAAGACTGACCAAAAAGAAATACAGCAACCAGTGGAAAGCAGGGAGATAAAAGATTTTATATTTCTGAATGTGCAAAAAAAGAAGGTGAAAATTTTATTCTCAGAGATTGTTTATATTGAAAGTCAACGGGAATATATCAAAATTATTACGACAAAAAAAGAATACATTTCAAAGATGAGTACTAATGAAATTGAGGAAATTTTACCGGAAAATCTCTTCAAGCGGATTCACCGGTCTTACATAGTTTCAATTAGCAAGATCGAATCATATACCTCCGAAATAGTGGAGGTGAATGGAGTTTCGATTCCAATTGGCAGGGGCTACAGGGATATTATAGAAAGCTTATAGATCCCCTGACATCAGTTATCAATATTCTCTGCGCCTCCGAGGATCGGGTTTACGTTTGTAATTCCGTAAATCTTTAAAATGGCATGGGCGCAACGCAGGCCTGAAACGACAGTGCCTTCAATATGCCCTACGTTCAGTCCGAAATTTGTCCAGTCGCCGCAGACAAAGAGATTTTTGAAATCAGTTTCATCTGCCCTGAAACGGTATTTGTTGGCTCCCGGCAATGCAAGTGTATAGTGGTTAGTGGGATCAATGTTAACCGAGAAAAATTGTTTGGTAAGCTTGTCAAGCCCCTGCAATGGTGGTACGGAATTATCAGGATCGATAAGCAAATCAAGATTAAAACCGTTTGGATATTCAACATTGGTGGCTTTTGGGAAAAACCATCCCAGGTAATCATGAAGCCATTGTTCGGTTAGCGCCATGATCCTAATTTTCTGGTCATGGGGAAAACTGATATCTGAGTATGGAGGAAGGGGAGCAGGCATTGTAATGGTGCCGCAGAAGTAGCTTACATGGCCCGGCATATTATTTACATTCCAGTTTTCCTGTTTTAATATTGGCGTCATATCAGTCCATGAGTAGTGAGGATTGCTATAGGTAACGCTATCCGGTTCCGTATCGGCAGGTAGCCCCCAGGCGGAGTGATCGTATCCGAGTTCAACCAGATTGGGCCTGGCCCATATCTGTACGCCGAATGTAGGTACCATTACCACTTTTTCAACCATATTTTTCCAGCGCTCGTTGCGCCCAATTATTTCGCTGCAAATACTTTTCAGCGCAGCCGCGGGTATACCAAGCACTACCTGGTCAAAATCCACTCCTTTTTTTAGCTTAAACCCACTCACATCCTTCCAGGATGACCAGGATGATTCCAGGTCGATATTTTCTGCCTGGAGCTGTTGTGCCTGTGTGTCAACGATCTGTTCATACTTCGGCGCGGAAGGCCAGCTATTGATACCATTTACTTTTGTGACCGGATCATAATTTCCGTCCTTGTCTTTAAGTGTTACTTGTTGCGCTACCGATATCTCTTCAATCTCGCCGTTAGCGGAATAATGCACCTGATCAACCCGGTTAAAGAATTTAAATTTTACACCACGTTCCTTCAGCACCTGGTAAACCGGTGTTATGAGTGTGTCGCCCGTTCCTGCATTCAGCATGTAGATAAAAGAGCCTTTGTAAGAAACTGAAAGGAGGCACATACGCAGGGCAATATCAGTCGCTATCTGCCCGGGATTTTCCCCTATCAGATTTGCAAAGGAACCGGTATAAATAAAGCGCACCGCTGCTGAATTCAATACGAGCTCAGAAGCGCCATGTTTTTTAAGCCAGTCCCGGTAATTCCAGTCATTCACAAGGGCAAAATTAAATGTATAGGATTCCTTTACATACACATCAGCAAATATTCCTTTCAGGTTAATTAAGATCCACTCTATCAATGTAACGATGCGGCGCAACCTGTTATCCACCACAACGATATCATCAATCACTTTGCCAAGCTGGTGAAACAACTTTTCAAACAGGTTAATTATAGCCGAAAAATGCTGGTGCTTTTCGTGGTCCGGCGCCGTTAAGAGCCTGTCTGCGGTACTATAAATTTCATGAAGAACTGCCTTTTCAATATTTTTTTTAACTCCCCTTAAAGCTTCCATCAGCCAACTGAGGAGTTTGGCTATCCCTGTCTTTTTTTGTGCCTTCTGTTGCGTTTCACCTTTTGCGTTTAAAAAATCACCAAATATCCATTTGGACAGATCATTTCCCTTTTGATAAGGCGATCCCAATACCAACTCCAATGCCAGGCCGATAATTTTATGAAGGATTTGCCAGGTGGTTTGCGGAACATCGCTTCCAGGCTCAAGATTATTCGGGGGAAAAATAATGGGCCAGTTGATCCATTTACCCTCTGTAAAAGAAAATTCAGTAAGTAAAGTAGTATTATGCGGACGAAAAGCATCTTTCCATGTTTTAAAAGGGCTATCGGGGTTCAGATGCAGGGTTTCCTGTAGCCCGTACGCATCTTTAACCAGTCGCCAGGCATTGTCGTACCAGCCCTGGAAAATGTGGATACCACGCTCCTGGATCCTGTTGTCTACACCGCGGCCAGTTGCCGTTTTACCACCCAGGCGCCAGCCCATTTGATAAAGTGTAATTTCAAAATGATCCTGCCAGCCTTCATAATTGGTGAGCTCGTAAGCAGTGGTAAGTGCGCCCATTCCGCCGCCCAGTATAACGATCTTTTTTTTGGGAAAATTGCCTGTAGGTAAAGTTTCAGCCATAACCTGTGTTTGAATTTTTAAAACTGATGGATCGATATTCGGGTAATCGGGTTTACCGTCTTTAATAAATTCACTGAGCGTTTCAACACCCAGCCATTCTTCTGATAAACTATACAGCTTTTTAAGATGCCACCCTATTATTACCTGGTCAAAAAATGCGGCGGCCCTGTCAAGAAAGCCCTTTGATTTGTATTCAACATAATCAGTATCCGTTTCAGACAGCGGATAGGTATCAGGATAAAACTCCGGTAATGCAATGATGTCATGAACGGAATTGCCATCAGGGTCGGCAAACAATTCTCCGAACTTTCCAAATGCAAAATCTTCTCCTTCCACCATTGACTGTGCAAATAGCAATCTTATCAAAACTTCATTAACAAATATTTGCTCGCTTTTTTCTTCTTCATTCGCCAGATGAATGAACTGCAGGTAGCCGGTGGCAATACTTGCGTTGTGGGCACGGTACCAGGTTTTAGGGGATGGATCTTTAAGATAGTCTATCCATTTCAGCACGCCATTTTTTTCACCTTCACTGCTTATGCCGCCATCAAAATAAAGTGAAGCAAGCTCCGCATAATAGCAGAGGTCAAGGTTCATACTCCGCCACCACCGACTTCCTTTTTTAATTGTATCATCTATGGGATTCAATACACCACGGTTAAGCTCCCATTGCATAAATGCAATCTCAGACTGACCAAAACCATATTGTGCAGGATGATAAGGATGAATATCCTTATAATGCAAATAAAAATTTTCCCGCAATGTTAACCGTGCTGCCGGATCGTTCGCCACTGCTTTGATTACTGTAAGGGCCTTCTCCCTGAGAAGGATTTGCTGTTTGGTAATTTCGGGGTCCATAATTGAAAGATAGTAAATCTGCCGGAAAAAGATTCGGTTTGCTGCTTAAAAAACGATAATTTTATTTGCGGCTAACTACTACCATGAAAAAGCTTTTACATGAGAATGCTGCTTTCCGTGTTTTTTATTTGCTGGATGAAGATTCGGGTAAACAGAACATTCTTAAGATTTCAAAAAATGAATTCGCAGGCGCTGATACAGTGATTCAATTAAATCATGAATTGGAAATAACCCAGGCGCTCACGCTTCCCTTCGTCCGCAAAGCAATCAGGCGCGAGAAAATTGATAATTGCGAAGCGCTGGTTCTTGAATATTTCGATGGTGAATCCATACTCGATGTATTTGTAAAAAGAAGGCAAACACTGCTGCAGTTTATGATGGCAGCTATAAAAATTTCCGGAGTAACCGGCGAATTACATCAGCACAATATTATTCATAAAGACCTTAACAGCGACAATATCCTGATAAATAAAAATACAGGTGAGATAAAAATAATCAGTTTCGGTATCAGCAGCAGGATTGACCTTAAAACTTCTTTTTTGGGCAATCCTGAAAAACTGGAAGGCAACCTTTCCTTTATTTCTCCCGAACAAACCGGCAGGATGAACCGGCTGGTTGACTACAGGAGTGACCTCTATTCATTGGGCATTACCTTTTATGAAATGCTCACAGGTAAACTACCCTTTATCTCCGCTGACCCGGTTGAGATCATCCACAACCATATTGCCAAAGTGCCGCCTTCCCCTTCGGAGAAAAACCCTGCCATTCCGGATGAGCTTTCAAATATAGTGATGAAGCTTATGAACAAGAATGCGGAAGATCGTTATCATTCGGCTTTCGGTTTGCAATACGATCTTGAACAATGTCTTATTCAGCTAAAACAAACAGACACTATCCAGGCCTTCCCGCTGGGGGAAAGAGATTTTTCGGGCAAATTTACCATTGAGCAAAAATTATACGGAAGAAGCCGGCAGTTACAGGAATTGCTTGAAGCGTTTCATCGCACCAATGCCGGAGCACGAGAAGTTTTTATGGTGAAGGGTTCTCCGGGTGCCGGTAAAACAGCGCTGGTGCATGAAGTGCATAGGCTGATTACAGAAAAGCGCGGTTATTTTGTGGAAGGTAAATTTGATCAGTTCAAGCGCAATGTTCCTTACTTTGCAATTACAAAAGCTTTCGATGAGTTCTGTTCCCTGTTGCTTACGGAAAGGGAAGAATCGCTGAACTTATGGAGGGAACGCATCCTTGTGGCCGCAAGTAATATCGGGGCGCTTATTACGGCTATTATTCCAAAACTTGAATTAATAATCGGCAAACAGCCGGAAGCAGCTGAGCTTGGGGTAACGGAATCACAGAACCGGTTCTTTTACATCTTCAGGAATTTTGTTCGTGTTATTGCGACCAAAGATCATCCCTTTATTTTTTTTATTGATGACCTGCAATGGGCTGACTCCGGCTCACTTCATCTTCTTCAAAATCTTATCACCGATCATGAGAATAAATATTTTCTGTTTGTCGGTGCATACCGCGACAATGAGATTTCAACCGACCATCCTTTACAGGTTTTCTTTAATGAGATTCAGAAAACCCATACCGCGGTTTCCACCGTTTCGGTAAATAATCTCAGCATCGAACATATAACAGAGCTGTTGCAGGATTCGCTCAATGAGAAGGCGGAAGCAGTTCAACCCTTTGCACAGCTGATAGCCCAAAAAACAGAGGGTAATGCATTTTTTGTTACACAGTTCCTTAAATCGCTATACCTGGAAAAAATGCTAACTTTTGATTATGTCATCAGCCGATGGCATTGGGAATTGTCTAACATTCGCAAGCTACAGATCACAGACAATGTTGTTGACCTTATGACAATGAGAGTGAAGAAGTTGCCTGAACGCACCCAGACGGTATTGAAACTGGCGGCTTGTATTGGCAACCGCTATGATATCGAAACGCTTGCCATCATTAACAAGTCTGCGCCGGCAGCTACTGCGAATGACCTGTGGGCGGCCATTGAAGAAGGCCTGGTGTCGCCGGCTGATAATGCGTATAAGCTGGTAAGCGCTACAGAGGGGTCAGGATTAAATGCAGTTTATTTATTTGCGCATGACAGAATTCAACAGGCTGCATATTCTCTTATTTCAGATTCAGAAGGCAGGGCGGTACACTTTGAGATTGGGAAGTTGTTGCTGAACAGTATTCCTGCAGAAAAAAGAGATGAGAGAATATTTGAGATCGTTTACCAGATCAACCTTGGACTTAATGAATCTTTGGATCCCAGGGAGAAAAATCTTTTTGCCACGCTTAATCTCCAGGCAGGTAAAAAGGCAAAACAAAGCTCAGCATTCAAGCCCGCGCTGTCGTATCTGAATACAGGCATAAATTTACTGAACGAAAAAAGCTGGAGCAGTAATTACGACCTGATACTTTCTTTATATATTGAAGGAGCTGAAGCCGCATACCTGAGCGGTGATTATATTTTGCTGAACGAAAGAATTTATGATATACTTCAACATGCAACCAGTGCATTGGACCGTGTAAAAGCTTACAGCATAAAAATAGATGCACTAACATCGCAAAATAATTTAGCAGAGGCATTGAAAACCGGAGTGGAGGCGCTTGAATGGCTGGGGGTTCGTTTTCCGAAAAATCCGAAAATGGTTCACATTTTTATGGGAGTGTTTGCTGTAAAAATAAAAATGATGGGCAGGAAGTTTGAAATGCTGCATGAGCTTCCTGAAATGAAAGATGAGCTAAAGCTCAGAGCGCTACCACTTATGGAGCGTCTTACACCTTCAGCCTACATGTCTGGCAGCAATCTTTTTCCCCTGATCATTTTTGAGATGGTAAAGCTTTCAGTGAAATATGGAAATTCTTTGCCCTCTGCTTTCGGATATGCATCCTATGCCATCACCCTTTCAGGTGTGCTGGGAGATATTGAATCAGGGACAAGGCTGGGCAATGCAAGCATGCAGGTTCTTGACAGGCATTTCTCTGAAAAATTCAAAGTGCAGGTGCTATTTGTAAACAATGTTTTTATCCGGCACTGGACGGAACATTTGAGCAAGCTTACCGACCCACTTATTGAATCCTATCACCTGGGATTAAAGGTTGGAAACCTGGTTGGCGGTATCTGGGCCGCCTACTACGCACTACTATTGAATTTTTTGGCCTGTGAAAACCTTAAAATACTGAATGAAAAAGCGCAATCTTTTGCTGAAACTTTTTTGATGCTAAAGCAGGATGCCGCCTACCAGCGCACCCAAATGCTGCGGCAAACGATTGTGAATATGATGAATGGCATCAAGAACCCCACACAACTTGACGGTGAATTTTACAGGGAAGAGCAACTGGAAGCAATTAAAGAAAAAGGAAGTGACAAAACATCTGTTTTTACATTTTACCTCTTCAAGCTCATGCTCGCCTGCCATTACCATAAATTTGACCAGGCCCTTGACTTTTCTCCCAGGGCTTTACAATATGCAGAGTCGGCCATCGGGCTTGCGGAAGGAACCTGGCTGATCTTCTATGATACGGTTGCTATTTTGGGCTGTATCAATCAAATGAAAAAGAGTATTGACAAAATAACGGAGAAAAGGCTGTATGCCAATATGAAAAAACTGAAGAAATGGGCAAAAAATGAATCGCCCAACTATGCGCATAAATACTACTTTGCCAGAGCAGAATTTGAAAGGTGGAAGCAACATCAAAATGAAGCAAGGTATTGGTATGACCGGGCATTACAGGCATTAGACTCCAACGGATTTGCAGGTGAGGAAGCATTGCTTGCCCAGACAGCAGCGGGGTTCTGCGGTGAATCCGGCCTGGGTTTGTTAAGCGACTTTTATTTAAAAAGATCTTTTGCTGCATGCGACCGGTGGGGAAGTGATAGTCTGAAGGAAATTTTGCAAAGGCAATATCCATTGCTGATTTTTGAATCTCCGTCCCAGGCATCAACAGTGCCAGGCTCCAGTTTATCGATTGCACAATTAGATGTTTTTTCAGTAATAAAGGCGTCAACCGCAATTTCCGGTGAAATAAAATTAAACCGGCTGCTTGAAAAATTAATGATTGTGGCAATTGAAAATGCCGGTGCACAGAGGGGCTGTCTCTTCCTGTTTCAAAATGAAAAGCTTATTCTTGAAGCTGAAGCCTTTGTGTCAAAAAATAAAACTGAATTGAGCTTTCCGGGGATAGCGCTTAGTGAAGCAAATATTTCCCAGGCCGTTATTCAATTTGTATGGAGGAGCCTCGAAAGCCAGGCAATAAAAGACGCTTCCAATGATTACCGGTTTTCGAATGACGATTATATTTTGAAAACAAAAACTAAATCCATCTTATGCATGCCCATCATAAACCAGGGACAACTCAAGGGTATCCTTTACCTGGAAAATAATTTAACGGCCGGCGCATTTTCTTCGGAGCAAACAGAAATACTAAAAGTGCTTTCGGGCCAGATGGCTATCTCACTCGAAAATGCCATGTTGTATGAAAGCCTGGAAAAAAAGGTGATTGAACGAACAAGGGAGTTAGCCGAACAAAAGAAAAAATCGGATGATCTGCTGCTGAACATTCTTCCTGCGGAAACAGCAGAAGAACTTAAAACTTCCGGCGCCGCAAGGTCACGCCAGTATGAAAATGTTACGGTGATGTTTACTGACTTTGTAAATTTTACCAAAGCCAGTGAGCTACTTTCAGCAGACTCACTGATTGATGAAATAAACTTTTACTATAGCGCCTTCGATGAAATAGTAACCCGGCACGGCATTGAAAAAATTAAAACCATCGGCGACAGCTATATGTGTGCCGGAGGATTGCCGGTTGAAAGCAAAACGCATGCATTCGATACGGTGATGGCAGCTCTTGACATGAAGCAGTTTTTATTAACGGCCAATGAGGAACGGAGAATGCAGGGAAAACCTGTGTTTAATTGCCGTATAGGGATTCATAGCGGGCCGGTGGTTACAGGCATTGTGGGCACAAAAAAATTCGCTTACGACATTTGGGGGGATACGGTGAATATAGCATCCAGGATGGAAAGCAGCGGCGAACCAGGAAAAGTAAACATATCCGGGTCTACCTACGCACTCATTCACGATCAATTTCGCTGCACCTACAGGGGAGAGGTGTCAGCAAAGAATAAGGGCTCGATTGATATGTATTTTATTGAAGAAGCGCAGCAACCCCATCATGAATACGAATAAGAAATAATTTTCAGTAACATGGGGGATACCAGTTTTTAAAAATTGAGGCACGGCTAGCAAGGGTTTACGCGATTTTAATTGAGGTTGCCGAAAACAGAAAGTTAAAGGGTTCAGCAAACAGGTGCTTTGCTACGCAGGAGTTTCTTGTTTATAGAAAAGATCTCACCAGGATATGCGGACTCCTGTGGAGTAATAAAAAACTATTCAAACAATATTCAATCCAATCAAAAAGATAGGGTTCTTCAAAAGGAATATTGCATTTTTTCTCCAAAATTCAAAATACAAATTTTGAACGTTTCGTGTTTATTATGAGCTTCCGGATTCAGCGATAATTTAAATATGTGGGTTAGATGGAGGGTGTTCCGGTAGGATGATTCAGCAGAACAGGCCGCGGCCTGTTCCTACAAGGGCCCCTTCTCAACAAATAACAATACATTTTTCTTCATAAATCTTTTTGGCGGTATTTTTATTATTCAACCATTTTTTACAATAGACGTAGAACAGGCCGCGGCCTGTTCCTACATACGAAAAAACATGGGACATGAAATTATAAATTTGAAAACAGGTAAATGAACGGTTGAAAACAAGCCGCGTCCTGTTACAGAACCAATTTCAACATGATCAATTTTCTATAAGCATGATGCCCCTAATGGAGCCGAAACGCCGGAATTAACGTTTCTCCTGTTTTCAATGTTGGGACAGTTTCCGAGAGATAATTTATTTATAATTTGAAGTAGATGTTGGTGAGAACACCAATCACGCCTTCAATGGTAATGAATTCCATTAAATTCAACCCCATTCTGGGTTGTCCCGGGTTATGGTTTTTATTTTCCCCGGGTTTTACCCGGGGCCATTAGCATTCAACCCCGCTGGGGTTTGGCATTCAGTTTATTGTAATTATAATTTTATTAATGTCAGCGCCCTGCGGTTTGTCATTCATGCTATGGTACCCTTTGCTATATTAATGTCACCGCGATGCGGTTTGTCTTTTATGTTATGGTTCCCTTTATTATATTAATGTCACCGCGATGCGGTTTGTCTTTTATGTTATGGTAGCCTTTGCTATATTGATGTCACTGCGCTGCGGTTTGTCTTTTATGTTATGGTAGTCTTTGCTATATTAATGTCACCGCCCTGCGGTTTGTCTTTTATGTTGTGGTACCCTTTGCTATATTAATGTCACCGCCCTGCGGTTTGTCTTTTATGTTATGGTAGCCTTTGCTATATTAATGTCACCGCCTTGCGGTTTGTCTTTTATGTTATGGTAGCCATTGCTATATTAATGTCACTGCGCTGCGGTTTGTCTTTCCGGGTAATATATTCCGGGCTATATTAATATCATCGCTGGGGTTTTTCATTCATGATATTTGCATCCTTAATCTATTAATATTTCCGGGGTTTGCATGCATTATTGACAGGCTTTGCTTACTAATATTAATGTCACTCCTGGGGTTATTCTGAAAATAATTTAACCCAGAAATTTTAGTTTACGAACAGATCGGGATTTTTGAATTTAAAATTCATTCATTTATCAAAATCCGGGAATATTTTTTCCACAATACTAAGAGCATTCAGGGGTGTCCTATGAAAGACAAATGCCCGTGCCATTACTTAAAATTCCTCGCTTCGGGAAAAATCTTTTCGGGTGCATTCTCCTTTATCTGCGTTTTCTTATTCAACCCCGGCGGAACAGACTTTTCATCAGGATAAGCCAGTGTTAACAGGGGCAGGTTTTCATTATTTGTTGGAGTAAGTATCCTTAACAGGGACGAAAAATTATAACAACGCTTCACGATCACATGAATAACCTCTCCTTCGATTTGTAATTTACCTTCTACCATTATCAGCCTTGATTGCAAAATTTCCTTCCTAAACTTTTCAAACAGGCTTTCAAAAATTACCAGGTTTGCAAATCCTGTTTCATCTTCAATTGTCATAAAGCAAATACCGCCCGCAGTTCCGGGCCGTTGCCTCACCAGCACAAGACCGGCAACTTTAACGAAAGCCCCGTCTTTTAGTGCAGATAACTGTTCGGTTGACAGAATGTGCAACTGTTCAAGCTTTTCCCGTATAAAAATTACGGGATGGGCTTTTAAAGAAAGTGAAGTGGCAGCATAATCATGCACCACATGTTCAGATGGAGTCATGACCGGTAAGGATACATTTTCACCTTTTGCATCTGCTGAAGGCTGACCGGAAAAAAGTGCAACAGGCCTGTCCTTTGCTGATATTTCCCATAAGGCTTCGCGACGATCCAGACCGATGGATCTAAATGCATCTGCATCGGCTAATTTCTCCAACGTAGCTTCCGGCAAATTTATATCCCGCAATTCATTAATGCCGCTGTACATTTTTTTCCCGGAAGTTAACAGTATGTTTATATCATCCTGCCGAAGGCCTTTCACCTGCCTGAGGCCAAGACGAATTGAACAATGACTGCCTGATCTTTCTTCCAGTTTATTATCCCAAATTGAATAATTAATATCTACCGGCCTGACATTAACCCCATGCTTTATTGCATCGCTAATTATCTGTGCCGGCTGATAAAAACCCATTGGCATACTGTTCAGCAAGGCACATGCAAATACATCAGGATAATAGCATTTTATCCAGGAAGAAATATATACCAGCAATGCAAAACTGGCGGCATGACTTTCCGGAAAACCATAACTGCCAAATCCTTCCAACTGTTTAAAAACCCGCCGGGCATATTCAGGCAGGTATCCTCTTTGCACCATACCATTAATCAGCATTTCCTCGAATTTTGAAACCAACCCTTTCGCTTTAAATGTCGCCATACTGCGTCGTAACTCGTCTGCCTGGGCTGGGGTAAACCCTGCCCCTACAATGGCGATCTTCATTGCCTGTTCCTGGAAAAGGGGAACTCCAAGCGTGCGGCCCAAAATATCTTCCAGTTCTTTTGAAGGGTATTCAACAGGCTCTTCACCATTACGCCTGCGTAAATAGGGATGTACCATATCGCCCTGTATGGGGCCGGGCCTCACGATAGCCACTTCAATCACCAGGTCGTAGAAACATGTTGGCTTCAGTCTTGGCAACATGGCTTGCTGGGCACGACTTTCGATTTGGAAAACACCGATGGTATCCGCATGACAGATCATTTCATAAACGGCAGGATCGTCCTGTGGAATATTCGCGAGGGTCAGGTCGAGGCCACAATTTTCTTTCGCAATATCAAAAGCTTTGCGGATACAGGTAAGCATTCCCAATGCCAGCACATCTATTTTCATAAAGCCCAGCGCATCAATATCGTCCTTGTTCCATTCGATACAGGTCCTGTTGGCCATACGTGCATTCATGACCGGGCAGAGGTCACTCAATTTACCCCGGGTAATAACGAAGCCTCCTGTATGCTGACCGAGCTGTCTTGGAAACCCCATAAATTCCCTGGTAAGCTGCAACAGTTTTCGAAGATGTTTATCACCGGGATCAAGGCCCTGTTCTTTTATTCTTTTGCCCTCAAACCATTCTTCCGTAAATTCCCAAACAGACCCGGAGAGACCGTTGACCGTATCAACAGATAACCCCATTGCTTTTCCAACATCCCTGATTGCGCCTTTTTGATGTTGTTGTGTAACTGTGGCAACAATGGCTGCCCGGTCTCTGCCATATTTCTCATAAATATATTGAATCACTTCTTCGCGGCGCTCATGCTCAAAGTCCACGTCGATATCGGGTGGCTCATTCCGGGCTGAGGAAATAAAGCGCTCAAACAACAGATCGAATTTGACCGGATCAACCGATGTAATGCCAAGGCAATAACAAACAGTAGAATTAGCAGCGGAGCCACGGCCCTGGCAGAGAATTTTTTGCTGTCGTGCAAAACGTACTATATCATGAACGGTAAGAAAATAAGGGGCATAATTCATTTGCCCGATAAAGTCCAGTTCATGATGGATCGCAGTGACTACTTTTTCAGGAACAGGTTCTCCAAAACGTTGTTTAGCACCCTGCCAGGCAAGCAAGTCAAGTTCTTCCTGGGGACTGCGGCCTTCAGTAGTAATCTCTTCGGGATATTCATATTTTAATTCATCCAGGGAGAACCGGCAGGCTTCGGCAATTTCCTGTGTCCGGAGTATTGCCTCCGGGTAATGCCTGAACAACCGGAGCATTTCTTTTATTGGTTTAAGATGCCTTTCAGCATTCGGATGTAAACAATAGCCCGCGGTATAGATCGTACATTTTTCACGAATGCAGGTTACGATATCCTGCAGTTGCCGCCGGGCCGGTTCATGATAATGCACATCATTTGTCGCAACTATTGGTATTTGTAATTGAGAAGATAATTGTGCAAGACGATACAAATATTTGCTGTCATCTCCATTGTAAAGACGGGAAGCTGCAATATAAAGGTCATTGCCGAAAATTGCACGGTATTCTGCTAAAGCGTTTGAAAATGACGGTTCAAAATCAAATAGCCCGTTTAACCCGGGCGGAAGGACAACAAATTTTACATCTTTGGCATAATGGTAAACATCTTCTTTATATAAATGACATTCGCCTTTTTCTGCACGGCGATTACCGGTTGTGAGCAGGTTGCAAACCTGCGAATAACCGCTAATGTTAGTTGGATACGCCAGCAGGCTTAAACCATCCAGCAAATCGAGGCGGCAACCGGTTATTATACGGATGCCATTTTTTTTGGCCGCAACATGGGCGCGTACGATCCCGGCAAAACTGTTGCGGTCTGTTATTGCTATTTCGCTGTATCCTAATGCCGCTGCCTGTTCCACCAGTTCTCCGGGATGTGAAGCACCACGAAGAAAACTGAAATTAGTTGTTACCTGTAGTTCTGTATAACTCATTGCTCAAATCTTTTAAGCAAAAAATCCATGAATAAACCATTGATACAATTTATCAACCTCGTAATGCCCCGAACGAAACAACCAGTAACGGTGACCTTCCTCGTCTTCGACGCAGTAATAATCCCGGTGTTGTCCGTCCTGCAGCCACCATTCCTGTTCGATCCGTTCCGGCCCATCCGCCTTTATTATTTTATGCAGTTTTCCGTTAAAGCGAAATATCATTGGTGGGTAATCAGGAATGGGTGCAGTTACTTCTACAGGAGCCGGCCTGGCCAATACCTGCAGGGGCCTTGGTTTGTCAACCCGCCATGCGGTTTGTACTACTTCATTTACAGATGAAGCCAGTTTATAGGAATTTTCCGGCCAATAGTGCTCATCGGGTACATAGCGATGAATATTATTGACGCCAATCTTCTCCCCTATCCGGTCCAGCAGTTCGGATAAACCAATGTTATCCAAGCCACCGGTATTCTCCCAGAGTTTTTCCTGTAACGGCAATACTGATTCTACTTTTAATGCTTCCAGTACAAATAATTCTATCCCAGGTGCGGGTAAAATGGAATCTATTTTGATTTCAAACAGTTTGAAAATATGACGGCTGTTATGAGATGGCCGGTTGGTGCCGATCCCGATCTTTTCAATTTTTCCATCGGTACGGTAACATTTAAGCAATGCCCCACGAAGCCCTTTTTCTTCCTTTTGAAGTCGAAGGCATAAATCATCCAGTAATCTTTGCAATGCAATTTCAATACCCGTTGCTGTTACAATTGGGTCAAGGCAGGTCAATCTTGACTGGTAAGGTTCGATGGGGTGTATTGGAATTATCAATTCTTCTTCATTACCCAATGCCTGGTCCAACCGCCGGAGGAAGCACTGACCGAAACGTCTGCGCAGCGCAGAACGAGGCATGCTTATTAAATTACTTAGCTTGCAAAGGCCCAGTTTTTCCAGTCTTTCTATGGTTGTAGTTTCCAGGCGAAGTGCCGCTGGTGGTAATGGCAGGAGTGCCGCTGTTTGCCGGCCAGGTTCAATGATGGAAGAATCCTTTCCGAAACGTGCAATAGCCCAGGCGGTTCCGATGGTATCCGCAATAGCAGCACGAAGATCATAACCGAAATGATTTAATCGCCTGGTGATTTCCGCCAGGTATTGTTTTTCGCCATCCCAAAGATGTGCACAACCCGTAATATCGAGCATAAGACCATCAGGTTCTTCAAAGGCTACAGTGGGTGTATAGCGAATGCACCATTCTGCAAGGCCTTTTAATAATCTGGCGGAGAGTCCGGGCTGATCATCCATCACCTGCAGGGAAGAAATGATTGCTCTTGCATCCGCTACCGTCATACCGGTACCTATTCCCTGACTTAGTACCAACGGATTTACCGCAGTTATAACCATTCTTCCATGATCGGGAGCCGACAAGACAAAAGGAATATCCTGCAGTACAGGAATGCGACGGATAAACCAATCCGTTTTAAGGTAACAGAACCATATAGCCATAAAACGTTTCGGCATATTACCCGGTTTTCTTTTGTTGCATCGGAGGAATTGCGGTGATCCTGGAAATATGCCTTAAGCATTCTCCAGCAAATTCTACCTGCCATTTGCCAGGATTACCATTTCTTACTTTCAATAGTTCTACATTCCACCGCGGGAATCCCAGCCCCGGCATATTGCCTGGCAATTCACTTGCCAAAGGCGTAATTTTCCAACGGGTAACACAGGCAGTAGTATTCAAACTACGGGGATTATTGCGAAGGATAAAGCCTGTAACTCGGCTTTGTTCAACAGCTAACTGCAACCGCCTGGAACCGGCAAAACTTAATTCGGGTATCTCTCCAATAACTGCTGCCAGGCCAGTACATTTGAGTGCTTCTTCCATCACCCATAAAATTTCCCTTTCTTTTTGCAGGTCAATGAAAATGACTTTATCCGGTGAAATACCAAAGGATTTGAGGGCAGGCGGAAAAATAGTCCCGGAAGCACCGATCCAAACGGATGCTCCTTCATTGAGCATCAGTGAAGCAAGGACACCAGCAACAAAACCGCTTGTAGCGGCCGCAGCTTCTTCACCTGTATATATAAATTCATGTACCGCTCCTAAAGGAAATGAGGCATTTGGAAAAGCATTTTTTATCGAACCAAGCCCCGCATCCACCACAGCATTATTCAATATTGTTTTGAAGCCTTGTAAACTCAGAATATCCCTTTGCAACTGAGCGATAATATCTGTTTTTGTTCCTGTCATTTATAAATGTTAAGGAGGCTTTAGCCCTAATTACTTAGCAAAAATACTAAATTATTTAGTAAATCCGGAAATTAATTCCTTCAACCGGGCGCTATACATTAATAACATCAGAACTTATTCATAATCAATGAATACACTATTGAATATTTGCCCTCTATTAACGCAAGGTTTTAATTATCATGCGATATGTGTAACTGAAGTAGAGAGGAGGGAGCTTTTCAAAAGTGCAAACCGGCAATCTTTATTTGCGAAAATGTGTGCATGGTAGAGGTCATATTCCTAGGTTTTGAAGGTGCCGCAACAATACGATCATACTTGTTTGTTTCCGATTAATTGATGCTGCGGAAAATGATCATTGGAAATAACCTGAATTATTTTATTGTTGTTGAATACTTTAATTTTGGTGAATGAACCAGGTCAATGGATTTTGAGATAAGCCGGACAATTGAACCAACATGATTAAATCCAACAACCAGGTATACTTTTTCAGGGCATATCGTGCAAAATGAAAATTGAATCCATTACAAAAACAGATATCACTAAGGCGCTGAATTTATCCTCCTTCCAACTGAATTATTCATACGACGATCATCGGTCAAAACGGCAAATCAACAGATTTTTAATTAACTTAATCATTTTTTAGTTGATAGGATCTCTGGAATCAGTACCGTATATTCCTGGTCCTTTACAGGAAGTAATGGCCAGGCTTAGTTTTTAGTTGAATGGAAGATTATTTTTTTAAAACAACATCAATGAAACGACTTGCTCTTTGCCTGCTTATTTACTTTCCACTTTGTTGTTATTCCCAAACAAATAGCGAACGGACCATTATTGATTTAAACGGAATATGGCAATTTGATCAAACAACTATAGCATTTCCCCCGGCACAATTTAAACGATCTATTCCCGTACCCGGACTGATACACCTTGCCAAACCGGCTATTGATGATTACGATAAATTTTTTAAACGTGCCGGTAAAGTTGAAGCGAAGGAAGAACACAATTTGTATAATATTGATTATACACCCAGGTATAGCTGGTATAAAAAGATGGTCTCCATTCCAAAGAATCTTGATGGTAAGGAAGCTACCATCACCATCAAAAAAAGCCAATATGTAACACAGGTGTATTTGAATGGTATCGACATTGGCACTTCAATGGCCTGCTATACTCCCATTGAATTCCCGGTAACTTCGGCGTTAAAATTCGGAGCCGTTAATGAAATCCTCATAAAAGTTGGTGACCGTGTGTGGCTCCCCAGTGAGGCGGCAGGAGGAACAGATAAGGAAAAGGAACATTACCTGCCGGGTATCTGGGATGATGTGTTGCTATCTTTTACCGGCAAATTGCGGATCAACCGCTTGCTGGTGCTGGCTTCTGTTGCAACAAAAAAAATCACGGTAAAAGCACAGATCCGAAATTTATATCCATCCCAGATTTTTTATGGTGATGCCATGAACGATTCTGTAACACTCAGTATTGACATAATGGAAAAGCTGACCGGTAAAATAGTTGCTGCCAAAAGCGGCCGCTTTATTACAAAACGCGATAACCTGGCGGAAGCAATTTTGGATATTCCCATCCATGAGTTTACCAATTGGTCAACCGACAAGCCTTTTCTTTACAAGGCCAGGGCCACTTTGAAAGTCGGCAATGAAATATCCGACCAGGTTGATAAGCAATTTGGCATGCGGGACTTTACCCGGAAAGGAAAATTTTTCTATCTCAATGGCGAAAAAATAATTCTCCGCGGAACCAATGTAACGATCCAGCGCTTCTTTGAAGATCCTGACTGCAATAACCTGGTTTGGGATAAGGCGTGGGTGAAAAAATTATTGGTTGAGTATCCTAAAAAACTCAACTGGAACATGATGCGAATCTGCGTTGGAATTGCGCCTGATTTTTGGTACGACATTGCGGACGAATATGGTTTATTATTCCAAAACGAATGGTTTTACTGGCAAAATCATGGCTGGGATGACCAGATCCGCAAAGAATATACAGACTGGGTTTGGACGGATGGAAATCATCCAAGTATTGCTATCTGGGATGGCATCAATGAAAATTGGGATGATTATATTGGCAACACATTGATACCTGAATTGAAAAAGCTGGATCCTACACGTGTGTGGGACGCTGGTTATATGAGCGGGGACCAGATGGCGTCGGATGAAATGGATGAGCCGCATCCCTACCAGGGACGTATCAGCGATAAACAACCAGGCTCTACTGAAAACTTTTACCCGCTGGGTAACCTTGATTATAAACCTGAAGCACTTCAAAATATCCAGGAATCAAGCTCAGCACAATTGGTAAATGAATACGGCTGGATCTGGCTTTGGCGTAATGGTATGCCCAGCAAACTTACCGTAGATGTATACGAGTATTATTTGGGGAAAAATTCAACGCCGCAACAGAATTGGGAATTGCAGGCATACTGGATGCAACTGGAAACAGAATGGCTGCGAAGCGAACCATCCATTGCAGGCGTGCTGGCCTTCTGTTACCTTGCCAATAATTATGGTTATACAGGAGATTGGTTTTCCGGCGATATCAAAGACCTGAAACCCACACCAACATTGGATTGGTTTCAACATGCTTTTGCTCCTGCGGCTACTTTCATCAATCTTACGGATGAGCGGTTCACAAAATATTTACCACCGCATAAGCCCTCCACGGCACTGCTTTTTAACCTGGCAGGCATCAATAATTTGTCAAAGGAATCAGCGGGCGAAGTAAAAATAAAACTGATTGATTATAAAGGACAAGTCGTAGCGGAACAACAATTCACCGTAAAGCTCCCCTCCTATTTGCGTACTGATATTCCTGTAGCACTAGATTTACCTGCTACCGTTGGTGGTTATGTGTTAGTTGCAGAATATACTCCGGCCGGGGGTGAAAAAGTGATAAGCCGAAGATTCCTAAAAATAGGTGAAACAGCCAACTATCAATATTTCAATATTAACCCGGTAATAAAATGAGACATCTTGAAATAATAACCTCACCCGTTCAAATCGACTTAAATGATTTTAGCCTCAGCGGCGAGCCGGTCATTAACCAACTCCGTGTCATAAAAGATATAGCCAATATTTTTCTTGACCAGGAAGCCATCCGTGGAATGAAGGGAGAAACACCTGCCTATTCAGTCCAGGCCTGGCTTCCGGTACCTGGTAATACGACTGCGGGATTATTCTTTGGCGTTTCCACGATTATGCCGGGCAAGGTTGGAATGGAGTATTTTATGACTAAGGGTCATTTTCATGCATTGTCCGACCGGGCTGAATTTTACCGGGGTGTACAAGGAACAGGAATGTTGATTTTAATGGACAGGAACAGGAACACCTGGGCCGAGGAAGTTTTTCCCGGCAGTCTTCATTACATTGGCGGAGAAACAGCACACCGCCTGGCAAATACAGGCCGGGAAAACCTTGTAGTAAGTGCCTGCTGGCCTTCCGACGCAGGCTATAATTATGAAGAAATTGCCCTGCATGGTTTCTCTGCCCGTTTACTTGAAATTGATGGCAAGCCTACCCTTGTTGCAAGTTGAAGTAAATTGAATAAGGCCTGGAATTGAAGGAAACAATTATGAATTGCTGCCAGTTGGCAAGATAGTTTTGATCCGCTTTTTGAAACGAAAATAAATTTCCATATGAGACATACAATTGCCATTGATCTTGGAGGAACGATCATTAAGATCGGGTTGTTAAAAAATGGGCACTTAATAGAACGGGCAGAATTGAAGGCCATTGTATCCTCAGGTCTTAAACCACAATTAGCCCCTATAGAAAAAAGCGTCAATCAGCTACTTACCAATAGCAGTTTAGGGACCGCTGACCTGATGGGGATCGGGTTTTCATTTGCAGGATTAGTCAATTCATCCATCAATAAAATAATTTCTACGAATCAAAAATATGATGACGGACCGGAGATAGATCTTGTTGGCTGGGCCAGGGAAAAATGGAACAGCCCCTTGTTTGCCGAGAATGATGCAAGGATGGCTTTGCTCGGTGAATGGAAACGTGGCGCTGGTAAAATCTGTAATGATCTGGTTATGGTAACCCTTGGCACAGGCATTGGTTCCGCAGTATTAATTGATGGACAACTGTTAAAAGGTAAGCATTTCCAGGCTGGAAACCTGGGTGGTCATTTTACAATAAACTACCAGGGATCAACCTGCACCTGCGGTAACATTGGTTGCGTTGAATCGGAAGCTTCTACCTGGCGGTTACCCTCTTTGATCAAGGAGCATCCCGGCTTCAACAACAGTTCATTGAGCAGGGAGCCATTACTGGATTTCAATGCATTGTTTCTTAATGCAAAAAACGATGATGTATTGGCGAAAGAAATCCTCGCGCACTGCTTATCAGTTTGGTCGGCCGGTATCATCAGCATGATCCACGCATACGATCCTGAACTGGTCATTCTTTCGGGTGGAATTATGAAAAGCGCTTCCATGTTTTTGCCTGCCCTGCAGGAAAATGTTTACCAACGCGCATGGACGCCCTGGGGTAAGGTAAAACTGGTGGCAGCAAATTACCCGGATGATGCAGCATTATATGGTGCTGATTACCTGGTTGGTCAGCAGTTGATGAAACCCACTGATATTATCCATCAATGAAAAAGAAATACTAATGTTATGTAAGTAGTAAAATGGCGTATCGCTTTGTAAATGGTGCACCGTGCCTACAGACAAATTATGCATCTTTTAAACAAATGAATTATAAATATAACCCAAGTATTTTTCATGAAATATTACCCGGGATTTGATATTCAACCCACCACCCGACCAATTGGTTTTAATTATGGAACTAATGTTTTTGGGCCACCTGTTGAAAACCGTTCGCTTGAAGCCATCCGTAAAAGCTTGCGTGATCCGGATTGCGAAGGACCTGATCCTGTTTATTCGATCGCAATGGACATAGGTAAAAAAGAACATTTTCCCATTCTTGAAAATCAGCATCTGCTATATGGAGCAGTAACCTATGCTGCCGGCAAATTAGGTGATGAACCAGTTCGCAGCCAGGGACATATCCACAAAGTGTCGGCTCTGTCGGGATGCTCCACACCCGAAGTTTATGAAATATGGTCGGGGAAAGCTATTATTTATATGCAGGAAACGGCCGACGATAACCCGGGTCGTTGCTTTGCAGTAATGGCGCTCCCAGGTGAAGTAGTAATTGTGGCTCCAGGCTGGGCTCATGCAACCATTAGCGCCGACCCTGCGCAACCGCTAACTTTTGGCGCCTGGTGCGACCGTGAATATGGATTTGAGTATGGTAAGGTGAGGCAACATAAAGGACTGGCATGGTTTCCCCTTATATCCATAACAGGTGATATTGTGTGGCAAAGAAATATGAATTACCAAAAAAGTGAATTGATCTTAAAAAGTCCGGAATCATATAGCCAGTTTGAAATAGAACAGGGAATCCCGATTTACACGCAGTTTGAAAAAAAACCGGGAAGATTTTTATTTGTACCGCAACCTAAATTGGTAAAAGATTTGTGGATAAATTTTATACCCTAGGTCAACGGTGTTGCTAGCTTCTGTGTGGTAAGTAGTGATTAAAGGCTTATAATCAGAGCAACGATTCCCGGAATGATCAGCGATTCAGGATTAGGAACATGTTGAGGCCTGTTCCCGTGCAATACCAATCGTAATTGCGTTTCAATTATACACGAGAACAGGCCGCGGCCTGTTCCTACAATACCCATTAAATGATTATACCCTGATATTGTCGGGTAGACCAGGGCTCATAGGTTTTAAAAGCTTATGAGGTCTTTCGAAGGGTGTCTATCTAAAATCTATTTTGCAACATATTGAATATCAAGCCAATTGGAATGGGTTATATATAATTCATCCTGCTCGGGGCGTAACAAAAGCAGTATACACAAATACTTGAAAATCAAGTATTTACACATGGTATAATATATGATTCAAATTTACAATTTATTTTATGTGTATCCTGTTTTCACAGATGACATCCTTTAAAAAGATGTCATCTGTGAAAACAGGTGTATACTGCTTTGTTGCGCCCCGAGCAGGAGGAATTTGGAATGCACCCCCGAAATAAGTACAACTTTCCATCTGAGAATTTCAGACTAACTATCCAGGATCCTGCATACTTCGGCCATCGCAAACTGATCTCCTACGTTGCCCGGGAAAACAACGTAAATGATCCCCGGAAATTTACTTTTGGCATCCATCTGCCAGACAGGAACACCCGGTATCACGGCTCCCAGGACAAAGGCTTTTTCAGCCGAAAGTCCTTTGGTAGCAATATCACTGGCGGTTATCCCTCCCTTGGCGATGATATATTTTGGCCTCACTGTAAGTCCTTTCATTATCTCTACAAGAAAATCAGATACAAGAGCGTTAATCTTCAAACTGCTTTCCGGATCATTACCGGCTTCAAGGCTTCGGCTGGTAAATAGAACTACATTATTTCCAGATGCGATCCAACTGTCTGTTTGCTGAATAATAGCATTCGCCTTTAAATATATTTCATTTGAATCCAGGATATCCCGCACATTAATCTCAATGGCGCTATATGCGCGGTGTTCAAGGAGCCATTTAAGCTGACTGGTAGATTTAGGAACATGGGAACCTACGACCACCAATGACCCCTGTGTAGAAATCAAATCCTTTTTTCCAGGATTGAAAATCTTACCTGATTCCAAACCAGCACGAATGGGAACAAATGTTGCAGAAGTACGATACAAGAAAAATTTTCCTGAATCTTCCGCCAGTATTAAACCCAATACAAATACTTCCAGGTCCCTGTAACTGGCAGCATTCACTATGCAAATATTCCCCGCAATACAGCTTTTCAATTTATCACTCACCACCAGTGGTCCCCCCACACGGATGTCTTCAATCGATATGGACTTCACATCTGAAGCACTTATCCTGCCTTTGGATTTTTCTTCCACCCATAACTTAAGATCAGCATGATTGTATCCAAATACCAGATCTTTTGCAAATGGCGTATCCGAGACCGGCACCAACTTCTGTTTTTCGATAATGTAATGAATATCATCAATCGTGTACCGGCCACCTTCAATAAATGCTGGCACTAAAACTATGATCGCGTCTTTAATGTCAAGCGCCTGGGAAATTGCATTTACTTCAGCAGGAAAATGTCCCCGCAGCGTGGAATCACTCCTGCTGACTACTATTATCTTTCTTCCGCTTTCTTTGGCGGCATCTTTTAAGTTAAGACAAATTTCCAATGTAAGTTGAATAGCTTCTTCTTCCGGCAAGCTTCGGGAATTTGTAAGTATAAATAAAATTGCAGGATTTTTTTTTAACTCTTCGGTGATAAGCGCTGCACGCCAGGAAGTAAGTACGGCAACATCATAACAGGTTTGTGTACCAGTGGGGTCATCGTCCAACACTATAATGGTCTTTCCACTTTTTATAAATTCTTCATGGATAGCAGGAAGCAACTCCTCCCTGTAACCAGGAGGCAGTTGACTCATTTTTTGGATTACCGAAATATACATTTGTAAATACTTTATTTACCAGCAAGGTAAATTTTGCAGATAAAAGCATGCTGGATGCAGAACTTTAAATTAATTATAAAATATTTAAACTATCTTTTTATCTCTAATTAGCATATCACCATTGTAAATCTATGCAAATAATTATTACAGGCGGGGCGGGCTTTCTTGGTCAGCTGCTGGCGAAAGCGCTCCTGAAAAGTGGATTGGGATTCGATGAGTTATTATTGGTCGATATTATTTTGCCACCCAATCCGGGAGAAGATGACCGGATAACCTGCCGGCAGGCAGATCTTTCGGATGAAGGGATAGCCAAATCCATCATCAATTCCAAAACCGGGATCATTTATCATCTTGCAGCGGTGGTAAGTAGCCAGGCTGAAAACGATTTTGACCTTGGGTGGAAGATGAACCTTGACATTACAAGGCAACTTCTTGAAGCCTGCCGTCAGCAACATGACGGCATCCGCTTTGTGTTTGCCAGCTCACTGGCAGTATATGGCGGTAAGCTGCCGGCCATCGTTAATGATAACACAGTAGTAACTCCTCACTCATCTTACGGAGCTCAGAAAGCAATGGGTGAGTTACTGGTTAATGACTATACCAGGAAGAAATTTGCCGATGGCAGGGTATTGCGGTTACCGACGGTCTGCGTACGGCCGGGAAGGCCCAACCAGGCAGCCTCTTCTTTTGTGAGTAGCATCATCCGTGAACCGATGAATGGTGAACAAGCCATTTGCCCGGTATCGCCGGAACTTGCACTATGGTTATCAAGTCCGGATACAGTAATCCAAAATATAGTCAAAGGATCCATCCTGGATGCTGCTGCATTCGGAGAATGGCGCACGGTAAACCTTCCCGGAATCAGTGTGACGGTGCAACAAATGGTGGACTCCCTGGAACGGGTAACCGACACAGAAACGGTAGCACGGATACGATTTAAGTCCGATCCTTCTATTAATAATATTGTCAGCAGCTGGCCCGGGGCGCTCGATAACAGCCGGGGACTTCAACTTGGTTTCAAGGTTGATGCAAACTTTGACGAGTTTATCATTCAATTCATAAAGAACCGTAAACAATAAGCCTGATGCACAATCTTTCCATCCCCATCATTGGCCTGGCCATTGCTGTCATTGTGCTTGTTTTCCTGGTGTTACGAACAAAAGTTCATCCGCTGATCGCTATGATTGCTGCAGCATGTATAGCTGGTATCACCGGTGGAATGCCGGCGAATGAAACGATCGACGCGATCATAAAGGGTTTTGGAACAACACTCGGCACAATCGGCATTGTTATCGGGCTGGGTGTAATGATGGGACGTATACTGGAAGTTTCCGGGGCAGCGGAACAGATCGCTTATTCATTTATTAAATTTCTTGGCCAAAGGAGGGAAGAATGGGCACTTGCATTTACTGGGTATATTGTGAGTATACCCATATTTGTGGATTCAGCTTTTGTGATATTATATCCTATTTCAAAAGCCTTATCCAAAAAAGGGAAGCGTTCATTATTAACCTTTGGAGTTTCCCTTGCAGGTGGCCTTGTTGTTACTCATACAATGGTTCCGCCAACCCCTGGCCCATTGGGTGCGGCCGGAATATTTGGTGTAGATATCGGAGCTATGATGCTGCTGGGGTTAGTTTTGGCCATCCCATGTACCCTCTCTATCGTGTGGTATGCACAGTGGCTTGGAAAAAAGTATCCCGGTTTACCGGAAGAATTGATCATCGGCAAAGACCTGAAAACTATCCGGGATAATTATTTAAAAGAGAAAGCCAGTCAGCCGCTGCCGACCTTAACAATGTCCTTGCTTCCCATTGTTGTTCCCATACTGCTAATCTTTATAAAGGCAGTAATTAATTTTTTCCCGGAGCTTTCAGTGACGGGTATCGCCACCATTCGATTTAGTGTGGAGGTTATTAATTTTATTGGAACGCCTGTTATAGCGCTTTGCATCAGTACCCTGATAGCGGTTTATACGTTGGTGCCTTCACTTGACCGTCAACAAAGTTCTGCCCGGTTAGAAGAAGGCCTTCAATCAGCCGGTATCATCCTGATGGTTACCGGCGCAGGTGGAGCATTAGGCTTTGTTGTACGCGAAAGTGGTGCAGGTACCCAACTGGCAGCAAAGATTGCAAACCTCCCATTCTCACCAATCATGATCCCGTTCTTTGTAGCCACTGTGCTCCGCCTGATCCAGGGATCTGGTACGGTAGCGATGATCACTTCGTCGTCTATTACGGCCCCGATACTCAGCCATGTGCCCGGTGTCAATATGTTGTTTGCCGCCCAGGCTGCAGTAATAGGTTCATTCTTTTTTAGTTATTTTAACGACAGTCTCTTTTGGGTAGTTAACCGTTTAATGGGCATAACAGAGGTGAAGCACCAGCTCATGACCTGGTCTGTTCCCACCACTATTGCCTGGGCAACCGGGGGAGTTCTCATAGCCTTAGTGAACCTGGTATTTGGCACTCACGGATCTTTGTTTGACCCGCTTATTCCCTTGTTGGGATTGGGTGTTATTTTTGTTGCGGTTCGGGGCAAATAAACTTCTGTGGTATTTACCTGGCATAGATCACGTTACATCTATCCTGCCGGGAAATGTGCGTGGATTCATGCAATAACTTTACAACTTTGTTTCCGGTGATGGGGCATACTGACCCGGGTAAATCCAGCCGGTTGGCGAAGCCAAATTATAGCCTTGTTTTTAATGACTGCCTGCATTCTAACCGCTTTTTTTTGTTTGGCTTTCACAACTGAAGAAACGCAGCATTAATCAATCCTCGTTTCTTTTACAATTAAAAACAAACTATTCTCCAGCGGCAAATAGCCATACTCGTAGCAAAAATGATAGACATTTCCATTTTGATTAGTATAAGTATGTGTATGATATTTGAATTGAAATCCAAGTTGCAATAATTTATCCCGTTTTGCTTTTACCATCCGCTCATTATCAGGCAGCAGTTCTTTCAATATCCGACGGTTTTTTCTAAGTGAATTATTTATGTTACGTACCAGGTTATTGCTATCAGCTTTTAGCTGGTTATTAAAGACATTTCTGCAATAATCATCACAAAATTTTTTATCTGTTCGCCCTTTAATTGGTTTGCTGCAGTGCATACAATTTTTTGACGTCGTTTCCTGTATCATAGTTTTTACGGTATTAAAAACAAAAGATACATAAAAATATTTATACATACAACCGTTTACAAACGGATATATCCGCAAGTAAATGACTGAATACCGGCTATAACTTTCCCTGTATCCCATCTTTACACGTCAATGCCAGTTTCGTATAGTAATTGATAATTCCGGACAATGGGTAAAGAACTGCAATGGCAGAAAAGAGAGGGCGGCGGGGGGCAGGCAAAGGAGGGCAAAACGTGACCACGGCTGGCTGCCGTGATTGGCGCCGGATGTTCTTATTTATTCATTTTTTAATCGTCGACAATGTTAGTAAAAACTTTCGGATGTGCTGTCCACGGAGTGGATGCCATCCCGATCACAATCGAAGTAGATATATGCCAGGGTCTGCATTACGTAATAGTAGGTTTGCCGGATAATACCGTAAAGGAAAGCCTTTCACGTGTGGAAAGCGCTATTAAAAACTGTAATTACAGAATGCCGAGAAACAGAATCGTATTCAATCTTGCTCCGGCTGACCTGAAAAAAACAGGCTCCTCCTTTGACCTTGCAATGGCATTAGGTGTTTTGGCCGCGAGTGAACAAATCCCCAATTCGAAACCATTAAACCAATACATGATCATGGGAGAGCTTAGCCTTGATGGCGCTGTGCAACCAGTAAAAGGAGCATTACCAATGGCTATACAGGCAAGGAAAAATGGATTTAAGGGGGTGATTGTGCCAGCGGAAAATGCCAAAGAAGCAGGTATGGTCAACAAAATAAAGGTATTTAGCGTGCGGCATTTAACGGAGGTGGTTGATTTTTTCAGCGGAGTCAAAGCGCTTGAACCTGTAAGTATAAATACAAGAGAAGCATTCTTTGCTACTCAATATGATTTTGATCTTGACTTTGG
>JBDTWP010000020.1:0-35483 GCA_040006615.1 Ferruginibacter sp. | reverse complement strand
CAGGCCCAGCAACGCCAAGGCGATGCCCACGCTGCAAATCAGCAGGTATTTCCAGGATAGGGTAATCTCACTCGCAACGGGTATTATCATACTATGTTTGTTGATGGCGCTTGTTTTCCCTTATCAGTTTCCAACAATTGAAAATTTTTCCCAGTTAATGCTGAATCTTTCCATTGATACCATCGTTGCGGTAGGAATGATGATCCTGATGATATCGGGTATGTTCGATCTTTCAGTAGGATCCGTAGTTGCATTTGCCGGCGGACTGGCTGGTTACCTGATGTATTATCATGACGTAAATTTCCTGGTGGCTATTTCAACTGCTTTAGCGGGTTCAGTGACCATCGGCTTATTCAACGGCTGGATGATCGCGAAGGCGGGAATCAATCCAATGATACAAACGCTGGCGATGATGGGCATTGTGAGGGGATTTGCCCTGATGCTGAGTGGTGCGGGCATTCAGAATTTTCCGTATGCTTTCATTTATATCGGTCAGTCTAAACTGCTGGGGCTGCAGGCGCCGGTATGGTATATGATCTGCATAGTTTTACTATTCAGCCTGCTTGTAAATAAGACGGTGTTTTTCAGGCGCTATTACTTTATAGGGGGTAATGAGCGTGCGGCAAAACTATCCGGAATAAACGTAGCAAAAATGAAGATATGGGCCTTTGTACTCTCGGCAACCCTCGCCGGAATCGCAGGCATCCTGCTTGCCTCCAGGCTTGGAGCCGCTTTGTCAACTTCAGGAAGGGGCCTTGAATTAAGGGTGATCACCGCAGCCATACTTGGCGGTGCTAGTTTATCCGGGGGTTATGGAAAGATCAATGGCGTATTTCTTGGAGCCTTGTTCATGGCGCTGGTCAACAATATGCTTATTATCAGCAGGGTTTCAGGATACTGGCAGGAGATCATCCTGGGGATCATACTCATAATAGCTGTCGGACTTGATAAATGGTTCCTGAAAAAAAATGATTGACTATGGAAAAAATATTTATTCCGCTGTTGCTAATGATGTTATCCGGCTGTGAGCCCCCTCCCCGGGCGGATGAAACCGGCGGCAATGTAATTTCTTCTGCGCCTAAATTCATTACCAGCGATGAAGTGACCCCGGGTGAAGAATACGTAATGGTTACAACAGCTATCAATCTTCCATTGTATGTAGGCCACGACCAGGCAGCTTTTAAGAAATGGGGTGAAAAGATGGGCGTCCGCATTTCCATTTTGGGGCCCTCTGAATGGGATGTGCCCGCACAGATTGCCACGATCGAGCAGGTGATACCGGGAAAACCGGCGGGATTACTGATCAATGGAACAGATCCTGGAATTGCGCAGGCGATCCGTAAGGCCATTGAAGCAGGTATCCCTACCATTGTATACGACTCCGAAATTCCAAACAGCGGAGCCCATTGTTTTATTGGCAGCGACTGGTACGAAATGGGAAGATTACAGGGACAACGGATGGCCACACTGATCAATGGAAAAGGAAAAGTGGCCTGTATGGGTATCCTCGGAATGGACAATATGGAAGCAGGGTTTCGGGGATTGCAGGATGTGCTTAAAAAATATCCCGGCATTGAATTTATTGGTAAATATGATGACAAGGCCAATGTTGAAACAGCTGCGAAAATAACAGCCGACCTTTTAGCTGCGAATCCCGATCTTGCAGGTATTGCCGGCTTTGATTCCAATTCAGGCCCGGGCATCGCTCTCTCGGCAAAAGAAGCAGGCAAAGCAGGAAAGATCAGGATCACCACCGTTGATGCGGAACCTGAACACCTGCGGCTTGTGAAAGAAGGGGTGATCAGTTACCTTGTCGGGCAGAAAAGAGAATTGTTCACCTGGCTGGGAGCCCAGTTCCTGTTTGATATGCGTCATAAGACGATGCAGCTTTCTGCCAATGACGCACTTGCAGGAGTAGTGCCCATCCCAAAACGGATCATTACGGGTTCTGTTGAAATTGATAGCTCCAACGTAGATCTCTTCATTCAAAATAATACTTCACATAAATGAAAACAAATGAAATCATTGTCCCTTTTGATGTCGTTCTGCCGGCTTCCACAATAATCAGGGCCGGGGATCTTACGATGCTTTATGAAGAAGGAAATCTAAGGAATATAAAGCATGGCCATATTGAGATCATCAGGATGATCTATCCTGCAATAAGGAACCAGCATTGGCAAACTGCACCTTACGAACTGCAGGATGAAAAAGTTGAGCTGTCAGAAAAGGGATTCATGATCAGTTATAAAGCCATGTATAAATTTCAGGAACTGCATTACAAGGCCTTCTGCACTATTGAAGGAAAACAGGACAATACGATCATATTCAGTTTTGAGGGTGAAGCCTTAAGCCCGTTCCTGAGGAACAGGATTGGTCTATGCGTTCTGCACCCGGTCAGGGAATGTATTGGCCGTAAAGTAATTATCACTGGTGCTGACGGAAGTTTGCGCCATTTCGAATTCCCTGAACTCATCAGTCCGCATCAACCCTTTGTGGATATCCGTGAACTGCAATGGGAAACGGAATATGGCATCAAAGGAACACTGGTCTTCGAAGGCGATATATTTGAAACAGAGGATCAGCGTAACTGGACCGACAGTTCTTTTAAGACCTACTCTACTGCACTACACCTTCCTTACCCTGTGCAGGTGGTTACCGGGCAAAAAACGGGACAGCGGGTAACGCTTAAAGTTTCACTGGGCGCATCGGGTATTCCAGGGAAGAAAGGATCAATAACTGAAGAAAAACTCAGCTTCCCAAATATCGGTTATATATGGCCGCAAATGGAGGAGACGACAGCAGAACAGATCAACCGGCTGAAGAAGATCCCGTTTCATCATTGCCGGATAGAAGTAAGGTTTGATAAGAAGGACTGGCAAAAAGAATTTTCTACTGCCTGCTCACAGATCAGGCAAACAGGTGTGCCGATTGAGTTGATTGTTTTTTTTGAAAAGGCAAATGATGCGGAGCTAAAAGAACTCATTACAGAAATTGAAAAACCAGGTATCCGGGTGTTCAGTATCCTGGTACTGCAGAATAACCACCGGTGTACGCCTCCCGTTCTAATGAAAAGTGCCTATGACTCAATCAAAGAAAGTTTTCCTTCGGCAAGGGTTGGTTATGGCACAGATGAACATTTTGCCGAATTGAACAGGAACCGCCCAATGGATATTCCGTTTGACTTTGTAAATTTCACAATCTACCCCCAGGTCCATAACAGTGATATTCGTACAATAATCGAGAACCTGGAAAATCAGGCGGATACCCTTGCATCCGCTAAAATTTTCATACAGGGCAGGCCAATTCACATTTCTCCTCTTCTATTCAATAAGAGTTTCAATGCGGATCCCCGGTTGCAATCCCGGTTTGCGGCTTTATGGACGCTTATCGCCATCCAGAATGTTTCCGAAACTGAACTTATTACGCTGGATGGATCGTTTATTCCCGATTCGGGCGCTACACCGCTTTATGATCTGCTGTTAATGATCAGCGAATTCAAGCCGCAATGGATCATCAGAAGATATGAGGATAATGAATTACTGGTAAACGGCCTTATGTTGGAGAATGCGGATGGTGAAAGGATATTTTTTACCGGGTTACCGAAATGAGTAATAAGCAATGAGCAATGGGCAATGGTACCCAGGGTTGCCAAACTTTCAAAGGTTGGCAACCCTTGAGAATGGTGATTGAAGAAAGGACAATCGCCAATACTGGTTTATAATAATTACAAAAAGAAATAATCATGATAAGGAACCTTTTACTAATTCTTTTACTGGCATTTACACAAAAACTGGCTGCTCAATTTACTGTCAGTCCAAATCATCGTTACCTGCTGAAGGATGGCAAGTCTTTTTTCTGGCTGGGAGATACAGGCTGGGAATTATTCCATCGTCTTGACCGTGAAGAAGCCGACCGATATCTCAAACGCAGGAGTGAACAGGGTTTTACGGTAATACAGGCCGTTGTGCTCGCCGAGATGGACGGCCTCCATACGCCTAACGCTTATGGGCAAACGCCTTTTGCGGACGATGATCCCGCTAAGCCGAATGAAAAATATTTTGAGCATGTTGACTACATTATTGATAAGGCGGCATCCTACAATATTAATATCGCCCTGTTGCCCACATGGGGTGATAAGATTTTTAAAGGCACGTGGGGGAAGGGCCCCGAGATATTCAATGAACAGAACGCTGCCGTATATGGCGACTGGCTTGCAAAAAGGTATATGGATAAAAAGAATATCATCTGGGTGCTGGGCGGCGACCGTACTCCCCGCGGGGAACATGATCTTGCAGTATGGCGCTCAATGGGCAATGCCATAATGAAAGCCACGGGTGATAAAGCGATCATTACGTTTCATCCCCAACCAAACCAACAGGGCTCCGCTCAATGGTTCCACAATGACAAATGGCTTGCGTTCAATATGTTTCAAAACGGCCATTGCCGTGATGTGGCCATTTACGACAAGATCCGCTCTGTATATGACCTTAAGCCCGCCAAGCCTGTGATGGATGGGGAGCCGATCTATGAAGATCATCCTGTATGCTTTAATGTAAAGGACCTGGGGACCTCCAGCGCTTATGATGTACGGAAGTTTGCCTACCTCGACTTGTTTTCGGGTGCCCACGGACATACTTATGGATGTCACGACATCTGGCAAATGAATTCTCCAAAATACGAACCGGTTAATGGTCCGCATTTTTTCTGGTACGACGCCCTTGATCTGCCCGGCGTCAACCAGATGGGTTTTGTGAGGAGACTGATGGAAGCTCATCCTATAACAGAAAGGGTGCCCGACCAGTCTGTGATCAGGGAAGCAACCTTGTCTCCTGCTGAACGCATCCAGGCTACAAGGGGTAATGATTATTGTATGGTTTATACCGCCGCGGGAAAACCTTTTACCGTACTGTCAACAAAGATCACTGCAGCAAAGCTACGCGCATACTGGTACGATCCCCGTAATGGTAAAACGACTGATGTTGAATTAAAAGCCGGTGGTAAGAATCAAAAATTTACCCCCCCGTCTACCGGGTATGGGATGGACTGGATATTGGTGATCGAGGATGTGGCTAAAGGGTATGCGAAGCCATGAGGTGGTGAGTAATGAGCAATAGGCAATGGGCAATGGTTTATCTCCAATGCACAACGGTCATCAGTCAATGGTCACAAAAACAATGATTATATCTAACTAAAAATCTAATAAAAACAACCTATCATTTAAAAACCAGGATATGAAAAAGACTCACTTACTCCTCTTATCCATTTTCGCTTTTTATACAGCTAGTTCTCAGCAGTTCGAGGCCAATTGGGCATCACTCAATAAACGGAAAATGCCTGCCTGGTTTCAACAGGATAAATTCGGCATCTTTATTCACTGGGGTCTGTATGCCGTACCTGCCTATGCGCCGGTAATACCGAATAGCGGCTACAGTTATGCGGAATGGTATTGGTACCGGCTCGATGAAAAGCAAAAGGATTTTAAAGCTTTTCATGATAAGAATTATGGAGCTGATTTTTTGTATCCTCAATTTGAATCAAGGTTTAAAGCAGAAATGTTTGACCCCCGGCAGTGGGCCGGTGTTTTTAAAAGATCCGGCGCCCGGTATGTGGTGTTGACTTCCAAGCATCACGAAGGTTATTGCCTGTGGAACAATGCCGAGGCAGACCGAACCTGGCAACGCCCCTGGAACGCGGTAACGGGGACGCCTAAACGTGATCTGTTAGGTGACCTTACCGATGCGGTAAGAGCGTCCGGACTAAAAATGGGTTATTATTATTCTTTGTATGAATGGTTTAACCCCCTGTGGCTGACGGATAAAAAGCGCTATGTCAGTGAACATATGATACCCCAGTTTAAAGACCTGGTAACAAAATATAAACCATCCATCATATTCTCTGATGGTGAATGGGAGCTTTCTGATACTGCCTGGAAAAGTGAGGAACTGCTGGCCTGGTTATTTAATCAATCGCCGGTAGCGAAAGAGGTGGTGGTTGACGACCGCTGGGGCAATAATACACGGGGAAAAAATACAGGCGCCACTTATTCAACTTCTGAATATGGAAGCGGAATGGATCCCAGTGTGATCTGGGAAGAGAGCCAGGGTATCGGCCACTCTTACGGGTATAACCGGAATGAAAAACTGGAAGACTATAAGAGCAGCCACGACTTAATTTTAATGTTGACTGATATTGTATCAAGGGGAGGTAACCTGTTGCTGGATATTGGCCCAACCGCAGACGGACGCATTCCCGTAATTATGCAGCAACGCCTTAATGATATGGGTGAATGGCTGCAAACAAATGGTGAAGCCATATATGGCACCAACGCTTACAAACAATCCTATCAATGGAGCGGAGGTAAAAAAAGGGAAAAGAAAGACCAGTCCTTTATGGCCGGCTATAGTATTAAAGAGTTAATCAAACCCGATAAAAATTATTCCTATGTTGAAACATTTTTCACCAGGAAAGGGAAGGACTTGTTTTGTATTATTCCTGGCTTCAGGCCTCAAATAAGGCTGCGTAATTTCAGAGCACCAGCTGGCGCTTCAGTTAGCGTATTAGGCTGTAGTAAACCGGTGGGAATAAAGCAGGTGGGAAATGATTGTATCATTGATCTTTCCAGGATGAGACCTGGGGATATTTCTTCGGAGTTGTTTGTTGTGAAGGTTAAGAATGGGTTGTAGGGATTTGGGGAAGGCGAAGGTGACCATCGTATTAACCACGTCGTATTAACCTCGCGGTTGCTTAGGAAGCCTGAGGCGCCGGAATGATATTATGTTTCCCCAGGGCTAAAAAGGCGAATCCGCTATTCCTGTGTAGGATCAGGCCGCGGCCTGATCTGGTAAATAATTGCAACACAATTATCATTTGTTTCCACAGAATTGTCTTTCGAAACAGGGCAAATAAAAAATCTCTGATTTAACCCTTGCGCAGTATAGTACCTGTTGGACACCTGACGGGAGTCCGGCGCCTGGCGTATATTTTTTCGATTCCACAGAGAATAATAATAAAGCTTACAGCCCCGCAGGGGTTGAATATAAATAGCCACGGGTGCAACCCGTGGTTAATACGTGACTAGAAACAGGATTTTCTTTTTTAAACAATTTCTAAGTCGCCTTTTCGATATCATATTGTTCGGGGGAAGACTTCATTATTACTTACAATAAAATCAAACCAAACTTTCTTCCAGCTTATCTTTCCATATAATAAATCCTTTCTGATCACTGGAGTAATCATGTACAATACGGCTGAAATTTTCCGGGCTTGCTTCAAGAAATGACTGTCTGCCCTGGTTACGGATAATATTTAACTGCTTGTCAATTTCCTTCAGGTAAGACGGAAGAGTTGCAATAGTTTTATCAAAATGCCACAAATAGGTTGCCTCTTCTGTATCCAATGTTTCCAATATAATATGAAGTTGTTCATCTCCCATAAGAAGAAACACAAAAGAAAAGGGACTTAAAACAAAACGGATTTTAAGCGTATCCATTTCATGGTGTTCTGCCAAATAACGAAGCTGCCTATGATGTTTAAACAGGCTGTGTTTCAAAATATCCTGTAACAATTCTTCAGCAGATCCATATAGCTGATTACCTGATTGAAGCTGCATAATATCAAGGAAATTACCATCTGCTATATTGGACAATTTCCGGCATAAAATATTTTTTGTTACAAACCTGAAACGTATACTTTCGATTAATTCCCGGTTTATTCTTTCAATATGATTTGATTTTGCGAACTGTGAAATAAGCACATTGTTTTCAAATTCAGCATGAATTTCAGCGATCACATTTTTTGATTGCAATGCTTTTACAAAGAAAGGTTTCAGTACTTCAAATTCTGGTCTTATTTCATTGTTGTCAATTTCAAAATCAAGCTCGTTGTTCAATTCCTTTATTATATACTTAAATGCAATACTGCCATATCTAAATTCTAAATCCTCAATCGGAATCTTTATAGTCTGCTCAATTGTAAAGGTCTTCTTTTCAGAATCCGGTGCCACATTTTCCACCTCATTAAAAAGCGCTGCCTGTTTTATAAGTTTCCGGTAGTAGGTATTTCTTTTTAAAAATAGCTTGTTGAGGTAGTCAATTTTGATATCCCTGTAATCATAGATAGTTGGTGTTATTTCTGAACGCTGAACCCTGCCAATATATTGAATCAACTTACCTTCAAATGAGAATGGATAAACAAGAAAAAGACATTGTGCATTTTGCAGATCCGATCCCTCTCCAAAAAACTGGCCGGTGGTTATTAATACCTGGTAGTTGCCTTCTTTTAAGATCTTCCATTTCGAAACCCGGTTATTTTCAGTATCCTCACCACTTAAGGTTATTGTTTCATATAATTGTTTCAGGTATTGATTGAGTGAATCAACATGTTCTTTTCTTTCAGTGATGATAACCACTTTTTTGCCTGTATTCAGTTCGTTGGTTATATCATTTAAAATTTGTTTGTTGCGTGCGGAATCATGTATCAATATTTTTGAGAGTGTTTCAAATTTGTCTGTTTTTGAATTGAAGGGGACATCCAGTGCTGTATTACAGATAATGATTTTTGCCTGCTTCGATGGTCCAATATCCAGTGGTTTTATTTCTGAAATAACCTGGCCTAAATGAATGAATATAAGCCTGCCATCGTTGTATTTTCTAAAGGGTGTTGCTGTTAACCCATAAAGGAAAAAACTATTTAGTTTCGCAACAGCAGTGTTATAAGTAGTAGCAGGGATATGATGGCATTCATCAACGACAATGGTGCCGAAAGCATTTGTAATATTTGGGTCCCCGGGTTTTTCAAGTTCTTTTACCAGGCTTTGAATAGTCGCAATGGTAATGCATTTACCAATTTTCGTTTTTCCCTGCCCTATTTTGCCAATTTCATTTTTAGGTATACCTAAAAAGGTTTCTATTCTTTCTATCCATTGTTCTGCCAATTGTTTTCGGTGTACAATGATTAAAGCCGGTTGTTTTTTCTGAGAAATAATTTTTAATCCAATAATAGTTTTTCCCGATCCTGGCGGAGCAACTATTACGCCAATATCTTTTTTTTCCGCTGATGCTATTGTTACATTTTGATACTCCCTTAGCGGCGCATTGAAATTGAATGATATATCGGGCAATCTCTTTCTCTCATCCTTAAAATCATATTCAATTTTATTATCAATACAAAAATGTATGATCCTGCCTATGAATCCTTTGGGAATGATGACTTCATTTTCGGTTTCCTCAATAAATTTAAAATATCGCTCCGTACCAAAAGTGTTTCTGCCCGTCTTCTTTTTGATAATAAATTCGGAATTGGCAAAATTCAATTCCTCTTTAAGAAAATTAATCAAAGCTGTATTTATTCCCGGGCGGTTAATGAAGACAAACTTATTTAAGACAATTGTTAGTTTATTATTTGATGGCTGTACTGTTATTTCCTGCGCTGAGTTTGATGGACCTGTTGTTTTTTGATATAACTTTTCAAGGGCTGCAATCGAAATTCTTTTAATGCTATTTAAGAACTCCCACTGGTCTTTATATGCTTCCATTGAATCTATATCAACAAAACAACTATTGCCTTGTTCATGAGTTCTTTTATACAAAGGCAATGCAACCAGGTTACCCAGGCCTTTGCCCGAAAGAAAATCCTGGTTAGGAAATACTCTGTCGAAACTTGAACTTTTATCAAAGGCCGAAAAGATGCCGGACTGCTCCAAAATGGAAATAAAAATCCTCCTGCTTTTGATTGCCGGAACAGGAGATTCAAAGAATATCCACACATGACCACCATTACCTGATCGGGAACGTTCCAGGTATGCCGGAATATTTTTTTCACTACATGATTTGATAAATGCCCTGGATTGTTCAATCCAGTTTTCTTTATCAAAATCTGCCGTTAAAAACCATGATGTATTATCTTTCAACAATGGGTAAACACCAATTAATTGTTCGCCACCCAGGTGTTTTATTAATTGTTCATCCGAAAAGGCTAAGTATGTTTTGTCGGGATAATCTTTAAAAGTTCCCCCTTTCATTTTGTGTGCCCGATACCTGTATGGGTCAAAATAATATGCTGGCATATATCCGCTTTTATTGCCTTTTTCCCACCGGATAGCAAAAACATCTTCCCTGCCTTTGAAAAGAGATTTAAATAATATAAGTTGGCTATTGAGATAATGGTTTGTCATTATTAAGAATATCCTGATTTAAGACAAAATACCGAAACTTATTTAATACAAAGCCTGGCATTGTTGATTAATTTGAGATTTTCGAAAAACAATTCTGTCATGCACTTTTCCAGTTGTACAATTTCAGCAGCTAAAACCGGGTCGGCATTCCTATTTGTATAAATCCCTGTGCAAACCTGGTAAGGTTAAGATCTGCGTCAGGCGTAGGACTCCCGTCCGGTGCCCATTTGTTACTAATGCCTGCAAACCTGGACACCATCCAAAACAGCAATATGTAACAATCTGCTTCTCCGCCTTGGGAGATTGCAAACTCATTTCCTCTTCATTACACTTTTAAAATGCAATAGTAGAAATAACCTGGTACAGGAAGGCTCCGCCGCATTGCCCCCCTCATTCCTGCGCCTGGGGTTTTGAAATACCAGAAATATGCATTGCCTTTATGGCCCGGTTTATTATTATCCGGGTGCTGCTGCTCTATTGAATTTGGTTAACGCATAATTTTGAGTAATTTTACTCATTACATTGAGTAAATTGGTAAATATGTTTGAACGTATTCATTTAGAGTCACTTATGAAAAGGGTGGAGGTACCAAAAAAGTTTATCCAGGTATTAATGGGTCCGCGCCAGGTTGGGAAAACTACCCTTATAACCCAATTGATAGAAAAAATAAAGATGGTCACCATTTTGCCGCTGCAGATGCTGTAGCAGCAACTAATACTACCTGGTTAGAACTGCAAAAGACATTCCTATGCTTACCCGTGTAGATAAACCGGCTTTGATGAAACGCCTTTTTGAACTGGGCTGTTTGTATTCGGGACAGATTCTTTCGTATACCAAACTGCTCGGTCAATTGCAGGACGCAGGAAATACTATACCCTATCGCATTACTTAGAATTATTAGATACAGCCGGCTTACTTGCCGGAATAGAGAAGTATGCCCCTGCAATGATCCGCCAACGCTCGTCGAGCCCTAAATTCCAGGTGCATAATACCGCATTAATCAGCGCACAAAGGGATTGGTTATTCAAAGATGTGCTGACGAAACACGACGAGTGGGGACAAATGGTTGAGTCTGCTATTGGCGCGCACCTGGTTAATCATTCACTCACAGAAAAATTCAAATTGCATTACTGGAGGGAAGGAAATGATGAGATAGATTTTGTAATCGAACGAAAAGGAAAAGTAATCGGCCTGGCAGTAAAAAGTGGCGCCATCCGCGACACTTCAGGAATGGCTGCGTTCCAAAAAAGATTTAATCCGGATAAAGTTTTACTTATCGGAAATGCCGGAATTCCATGGCAGGAATTTTTGGAGATGAATCCCGTAACATTATTTTAGTACACGAATTATAAAGCACGAATTAAACGAATTACTTAATGCAGGAGCTTATTGATAATTCGTGTAATTCGTGCATAAAATTCGTGTAATTCTAAACTTCCAGGATTTCCTTTCCATAACTCTTAATTGTAATCTTACTATAACCACCAGGCTGTTTAGTAACTTCTATTTGTGTTCCAATTCTTTCCTTCAATGCCTCCACATGCGAGATGATACCTATCATTTTTCCTGATACCTGGAGGCTTTCCAAAGCGGAAATTGCAATTTCAAGCGTATCTGCATCCAGGGTTCCGAAGCCTTCATCAATAAATAAGGATTGTATCTGCACTTTACGGCCGGCGAGATCGGATAAGCCCAGTGCCAATGCCAGACTTACAAGGAAACTTTCTCCCCCTGATAAGGTGGCCATTGGCCTCACCACGTCTGCCTGGTATGCATCTACAATTAGTAGTTCAAGATCTTTTTCAATTGATTTCAGGATCTGGTACCTGTCGCTAAACTTTTTTAAATGCCGGTTGGCGTATTCTGTGAGGCGGGCGAGTGTAAGGCCCTGGGCAAAACGGCTGAATTTTCTTCCATCCGCGGAACCGATCAAAGAACATAACTTATTCCAACGGGCAAATTCCTTTTCCTGTACTATTGCCTGTTGGGCAATTTGCCGGTATTTATTTGCATCAGCAGCATCTTTCTCCAAAACCTGTTGAAGCCCGCCAATCTCCTGGTTAAGGCCTGATATACTTTGCTCATTGTCCAATGATACTTGTTTTAGAACTTCGGGCGATTCTTCAGTAAGATCTTTTAGGATCTCAAGGTTGTATTCATCTGTAGTGGTATCTAATATGGCTGCCAGGGTATTAATATTATCGCTGAGGGCTTGTTGTATAGCCAGGATATTTTGCGCAATTGCATCAGGCAGCATATTTGACAGTAATTGATCCAGCGTGGCAATCCCTTCCTTATTCAATTTTGACAACAGGACATCCGTAAGTCTTTTGCTTTCGGTGATAGCGTTTTGATCAGATGCCCTCCATTCTTCTAACTTGCTTTCCAATACCATCACCTTCTCCTGTTTTTCTTTCAACTTTGCCGCTAGATCTTCGGCCAGCTTTTTTAACTTCCGCAAGGATTCATTCATTCGTTTGCGTTCTCCTGATGGATCCTTATCACCAAAAATTTCCTTGCGGCCAGCCTCCTTTTCTTTCACTACCTTTTGTTCTCTTTCAACAATTGCCTGCAGCGTAGATTCCATTTCAAGCACCTCGCTTACTTTTTTCACCGCATTATCAAGCTCAGAACGTATGGTTGCAAGAAGTAATCTATTTTCCTGCAGTTGTAGTATTGAAGCCTGGTAAAGACTTGATCTTTTATTCAACGCTGTTTCGGCTTTGGCCAGTTCTTTTACCTGGAATATAATGTTATATTTTGACAGAATTTTTGTTAAGTCAACGGTGGCGGTATTTATTTTTTCAATCGTATTTTCCTGGGCTTGGTTTAATCTTTGTTTGTCATTGGCCAGGTTTTTCAATAGTTCTTCCGCAACGGATATGCCGGTTGTTGTTTTGAGCAGGTCCTGTTGTTTTGCATTCAGCTCCGCGCTTGTTTCCGCCAGTTGCTTGTGCAGGTCTTTTATTTTTTTAATCTTCTTTTGAAGCGCATCATAATTATCCTGATATTCTTTAATGAATATTTTTATCCCGTCCCCATCATCAATTTCCAATGGCTGTGACAGCAGCATATTGTTAACTTTGAAAGCCTGTTCATTTTCAACTATCGTAACATTGACCTGGTTTAATTCCTTTTGATATGAGGCTATTTGTGTAAGGAGGGTATTGACAGCAATGGATGTTTGGTCCACCTGTTTGCTGATTTGTTTTACATAGCTTTCCTGGTTATTTCGCTGCTGCTCTGCGGCTGATACTTCACTATGATAATTATTATCTTTAAAAGGATGATGGAGCGAGCCACAGAGTGGACAGGGTTTTTCCGGTTCAAGCTGCTCCCTGTCGGCGTCATAGTTCTGAACCCGGATCTGTAATTCCACCAATTGCCGCAGGTTGCCGAGATTTATTTCCGCCTCGTCTTTTTTTGTTTCCAGTTGAACAAGTGTTTCCCTCTGTCCGCCTAATTTAATTGCATGACCGGCAAGTTCTTTTTCAATATCCGTCTTTTTATTGATGCCTTTCCTGTTTTCTATGGATAGTCTATATTGCTCCCGGAACACATTGATCAATATTGGCAACCGGGTAAATGATGCCTCCATATCATCCAATAGGCTGCCCACCAATAAATTTTCAATTTCTGATGCCGCAGCTTGCTTTTTAGCGGACAGATCTTCAATATCATGGTTGAGATCATCTGCTTTTTTAACTGTCACTTTTAACCGTGCATTTTCCTGTTTCTCTTCCCTCAATAATTTTTCTGATTCTTCGCCCAGCTTCAATAAACCTGCTTCCAATTCATTCAATTCTTTTTTTACCTGCACCAACCCTGGTATTTCCTTTTCAATATCCTTATCACCCTGGTGCGTTTCCAACCATTCATTTAATTGCATAATTTCTGATTCGCAATTTTCCAGCGCCAGTTTTTTATTCTCTTTGGCTGTTATAGTCTTCCGCAGTTCAAGTTTTGCAAGTTCCACCTTTTGATTACTTTGATCCAGTTGATTTCTCAGCCCTGCCAGTTCCGTGTCTCTACGAATAACCGTTTCAAGTAAGGGTTCTGAAGCAGAAAGTTCCACAGAGGCAGCATTGTAATCATTGGTCGCATTAATAAGTTTTTCATGCAGTTCTTCCCGCTCCTGCTTTAAGCCGGGTAAATATTGCTCCGTATTATTGATGCTGGTTTGTAATTCCTGTTCCCTGGTTTGCAAAAGTTTTAATTCTGCCAAAGCCGGTCTATGTACAATCGCCTGATTATGAAGCTGCAGCCTTTCAAATTCCGGTTTCTTTTCTTCAGCCTCCATTCTTAAGTTTAACAGGCGGTTTGTATAGTCATTCTTTTTGAACTCCAAATTGTGAATATGCTGGAGCCAGGCAAGTTTTTTTTCAGCATCCAGTTTAGATTGCCTGAATTGTAATTGCAGTTGGTTTAATGCCCTAATCTCTTCCTGTATAGCCTGCCTGGCTTCTTCAGACAAGAGCTGGACATCATTCATTTTTGTCTTTAGGTCTTTTAGCTTTCCTTCTTCGATCCCTGTTTTTTTATAAATGAAACCGGATATGCCGGAGTAGACAACCGTATCGGTAATTTTTTCAAGCAGGTCGCTTCTTTCATTTTCAGTCGACTTTAAAAATCTTGTAAAATCTCCCTGTGAGAGCATTACTGAACGAAGAAACTGGCTATAGTCTAAACCGCAAATTTCAATGATTTTATTCTGGACAGCAGACAAGGGATGGCTGACAATAATTTTTCCGTTAAGCATATCAGATAATTCCATCTTCACCCCCTGGAGATTACCGCCTATTTTACCACGACTGCGCCTTTGCGACCACCTGGCCCTGTAATGAATTCCATTTACTTCGAATTCAACCTCTGAAAAACTTTCAGTAGTAAAACGTGTCATACTTTCATCCGCATCCCTGTCGTGCCGGTGGACCCTGCCATATAATGCAACGGTGATCGCATCAAGTATGGTTGTCTTTCCTGCACCAGTGGCTCCTGTTATCCAAAATAAGCCACTTTCTATAAAGGGGCTTTGATCAAACCTGATCGTATGTTCTCCTTTCAGGGAATTAAGGTTCAAAAAATTTACGCTTAATATCTTCATATATACAAATTATGAATGGTAGTGGTCAATAGTGAATTATTGAGCCTGCACCATTGCCAATTCACCCCTAACATAACACTAGTGCTGATTCGAATCAGCCTGAAATAATTCCATTGCTTCATTAAAAGTCTGGATCAGATCGCTAAAATCGGCTTCCGGGTATGCAGATTCACATTTTTTTATAAATACCGATTTTGGATCCAGGTCAGCAAGATTTAATATATCTTCTGTTTGTTCATCCAGGTTAAGAATGCGCCGCCTTGTCTGCTGCCTGGGAAAGATCCGATCAATAAATGGCTTATCGGCTATGATCTTATCGAGTTGTTCTTCCAGATCGTGCACCAGGCTTTCTGTTTCCAGTTGCACTTCTACCCATGCGGGGAATTGGAGCAATTGATCCTGTATGAGCTCCAGTTTAGCTTTAACGGCATCCAGGTTTCCTTTGATTCTGATTAGTTTACGGCATTGCGGTATTTCTATGGCCTCAATTTTATCCAGCTTTCCGTCATTAAATTGGAGTACGATTACAACTTTGCTATCATCGCTTTCAGAAAAGCTAAGCGGAATCGGAGAGCCGGAATACCTGATATGAGCCATCTTACCAACTATCTGCGGCCGGTGCAGGTGCCCTAAGGCCACATAGTCAAATTCCACCGGCAATTGGTCCGCATTTACCTGGCCAAGATTACCTACGTGGATCTCTTTTTCACTTTCAGAATTTGTGGCGCCGGCGGCAAACAAATGGCCTGTTGCAATTACGGGTATCCCGTTTACCTTATATTCATTTATGTGTTCTTTGAATTTATCATAATGATCAGTAATACCTTTCTTAAGCCTGGTTTCCAGTTCGGTAGTGGTTTCGCCTGCTATAGAAAGCCTTACATCCTTATCTCTTAAAAAAGGAACCGCGCATACAATTAGTTCCAGGTTTCCTTCCTTATTTTTAACAGGAATGATCTGCTCTTCAAAATTATCCGGAACACCACCTACAACATGCACATTAAAAACTTTAAGCAGGTCTTTTGGCGCATTCAATGTAGTGACTGAGTCATGATTTCCCCCAATGATAATCACTTCTCTGCAGCAGGTGCCCTTTACCTTCCATAGGAAATCGTAATATTGTTTGAAAGCAGTATTTGAGGGTGCGCCGGTATCAAAAATATCCCCGGCAACTATTAATATATCAATGCGTTCGGCATTTAGTTTTTCGATCAGCCAATCTAAAAAATGCTGGTGTTCTTCGGTTCGTTCACATTGTTCCAGGCGTTTTCCTAAGTGCCAGTCGGCGGTGTGGAGTATTTTGAGCATGGTTGTAAATGTATTAAATATTGCTGGTTCACCACGGGTTCCACCCGTGGTTATTTAAATTCAACCCCTGCGGGGTTGCTACCTGTTCCCCGTTGATTTACCACATGTGCCGCCCGTGGTTATTTAGATTCAACCCGTGCGGGGTTTATAAGCTTTATTACCATTTTCCGTAAAACAGAAAAAAATACATTTGATAAGCATTAGCTAGTTTTACGCCGGTTGCCCGATGGGTCACCATGGGTTCCACCCATGGCTATTTATATTCAACCCCGCAGGGGTTGGGCATTTTTGTTCATTGATTTGATACTATATTAATGTCACCCCGCTGGGGTTGGGTATTCCTATTAATTGATTCTTTACTATATTAATATCACCCCGCTGGGGTTTCCTGCCATGAGGTCTTTGAAACAGCCGGTTATTTGATGATTTGCCTGGTTATTTCTTTACCGGGAAATCCTTCTCATAACGCTGGAGTAATTTTGCCGGATCATTTTTTATTATATAAATTTTACCTCTGAGTTTCTTCACTTCGCCCGCTTTCAATCCGCCGATCCTCGGATCGCTATGGATGCATACAAATATACCCTGGAATAATTCCTGGTATTTATCCCAGGCGGTTGCCATGATATATTTATTATCATCAGAAAAACATCCTATTAGGCCGTTGACCGGCTGATCGAGGCTGATGGAGCGGGGATTAACGTCATTTAGGTTGATACCCTTTGGTATATATTCCTGGCCGCCCTTGTAAAGGCCGTCTTCGGTACGCCGGGTTTTATCCAGGGTTGTGAGACCTGCATGAGTGAAAATGAAACAAGCTGGAAGATAATTTTCCTGTTTTCGGTTGGTGAACTGGTCTACAATGATGCAGGGCTGAAACCAGTCTATATCTACCGCCTTACTGCCTTTATTGTGTAGTACGAGATTGAATTCCACTTCATCATTGCGGGCCGTGATATCATGTATCACTTCTACTTCGGGTTGCACGATGGTTTTAAGTTTTATATGTTTGTTATTATCCCCTGCAGAGATCAATTCTGTTTTGTGTGGAATCGTGGTCTCCTCCCATTTCCGCTTAGTTGAACCGGTTTTACAAAAAGCCTCGAGGTATACAATGTTCATTTTTTTGCCTGGCAGATTGTCACCTGAAATAGTGAGCATGTTATCTTTCCATTGAATATGGAGGCCGTCACTGGTCTTTATTGTCTCTTCGGGGGAATTTTTGGTGATCCTGGCGAAGCTTAAAATGAAAGTAATGCACATTACAAAAATTAATTTTGCAATGATTCCGGGGTTGTTGTAATTAATAATTTTCGTGATTAATTATTTATTTGTTTAGAATTGCAGGATCAAAAACCTGATGGAAACTGAATGATATAAGGCAGGAGGCTGATATCTGCAAATTACGAAGATTTTGCAAGAGGCAGAATTATGCTGGAGGCTGCGGCCTGTTATGGTGAATAATTGAAATGATGGGAGCATTTGCATGGCGGGAACAGGCCCCGGCCTGTTCCTACGAGGCCAAATATGCAATGAGGGAAATTCGAATTTAGGACTCATGTAGGAACAGGCCGCGGCCTGTTCGCGCAATATTGATGATAACCGCGTTTCAATTATTCATAAGAACAGGCCGCGATTTGTTCCTACATACGAATATCCTTTCTGAAATTTTTACTCTCCTCGTTATTTTCATCATCCTCCCAATTCCAAATATTATTGGCGATGTAATTACTAATACGGTTATAAGATTTAGATTCCCTGATGATGTGGTCATGAAATCTTGACTGCCATGCAAAAAACGGATATCCATTTGCATTGCACCATTTTTTGACCTTGCCTTTCAGATGGTTGATAATGGATGAAACTGAACCACGTTGTAAGGGACGTAAACCTTTATGTGCCGAAATAATTTGTTGCCGTGATGATTGATTATTGCTATGATTCGTTTCCAGATAAGGCAAGCTAATAATCATATGTATGTGATTGGGCATAACAATCGTTTCTCCTAATGTAACACCTTCATAGGTACAAGGAATAGATATGATACAATCATTTACAAAAGAACCAACGGCAGTTAATTCAATAATTGAATCGTCATTCGGTTTAGTTATTTTTCCAAAATGATGTATTCTTTTCTTTGTGCAAACGGTGATAAAATAATCACCCAGGGACGAATAATCATAGCCAGGCAAACGGTATTGTTTGTGTTTTTTGAAGGGCATGACGGATTATTTATGGTGGGATCAGGCCGCGGCCTGTTCCTACTGCGCAAAATTAATAAATCCGGCAATTAGGCATATCCTTTATTTCTACTAAAAGCTTGGTAACCTCATCTCTTACCATCTTCGCCTTACACCATAGATAATCCCGGTGCCTTCTTCATAAATCGTGAGCTTCACTGCCGGGTTGACCCGTACTTCCCCCGCTTCCTTTACAACTAATGAACGACACCTGGCATTTACATCCACCACCACCGGGTGCAGTAAAGTAACATAGGAAAGGGAATCGGGCACCTTGTTATTGCTCCAGATGGCGGGATCGCTCCAGTTGCCGCCGGTAACGCTGGAAGATTGGGTAGACAGGCTGGTACGGACGTTGTCGCAACTGGTGCCGAGGCAGGGTGGCTCCCAAAAGATAATTCCATTGTCGGTGGCGATCAGCAATTTGAAACGCATGGTATCATAAGCAATGGCATTGACATTGCTCGAAGGCAGGCCATTGGTATTCGTATATAAATGATAGTATTTAAGACTGTCTAACCGGTTGGTTTGCCCGACGCCATGGTCGAAAAATACGAGCCCCGCAGAGGTACCAATGTAAACATCGCCATAAGGGTCGCCGGTAATGGCATTGGGATTTACGCCGCTGCCAATGGGAAAAAGGGATAAGAAATTAATATTATGCCAAATCTTATGTTCATCATACACCATCACGCCGCCATTGGCCAATCCTACCCAAACCCTTTTCATTGCATCGAAGAAAATGGCCCGGGCTACGAAATTAGGGCCGGAAGGAATGAGCGGATCTGTATTGTGATCATAGGATCGTATAAATGCGTTGGTAGTGGCATTATAGGCCAATATCTTGTTGCCTCCATAATTGGCCGGCGCGAATCCCCATACCTGTGATGAGTCGCCTCCGACTGTTGTGATCCTGGCTATACCGCTTCCTATATCCAAACTATCACTCACGGGATGGAATTGTTTGTAAGCGGAATATAGCCCCTGGCCCAGCATGCCGCTTGCAGCATTGCCTCCATTGGAAAAGTTTTGAAAGGCCACCCAAACCTTTGGATTGCTTGCCTCGTTGAGCCTGAAGGTATCCACATAAATGCAACTGGCAAAGCGGGATGGGACCTCCGACTGTGTGCTCACAGTATAAAATTTACTGTCCGGGACATAAGGATTTGGATAGTAGTTGACCCCACCGGCAATGTGCGCTGAAATGGGAGACTGCGTTGTCCCCGATTGCGCTATCCAGATGCCGCCGGCTTTATCTGCTTTTATATCGTTGATCCTTACATTGCTGATGTTGATCTCCGGCCTTTTTCTCCATGATGTATCATTGTACTGATACAAACCCTGATTCTTTGTGCCTGCCCACACATTTCCTTTGGCACCTACGCCAATGCTAATGAAGTCATTGGTGATAAATACAGGCGTATTGCTCATATCATAAATACAGGTATCCACGCCTACGGCTACCCAGGCAGCTTTGACAGAGGTTACTTCCGCAGATGCCGCACCGAAGAGTGTTGTAGCCGCATTAATGGAAACGATTCTGCACGTGGCGAAACTTGAATTGGGAGGCAGGTTGAGTTCGGTCAGGTAGGCGATGCGTTGAGAGTTGTTGAAACCCAGGCCAAAAACACTGTAGGGTGTGCCCTTTGTATTAGTCTTATTTTCGCCCTGTGTAATCAGGAAGAACCATTTGTTCAATACGTTGCTGTTTCTGTGAACACCACAATCATCATTATTTTCCGTTCCGCTACCAATTGGTACCCTGCAGGTTTGGAATTCAGCAGGGGTCCAGTTATCACTCTTGAATGTACTTGGATGCCCGTGACTGATGGGGTCCGACATGTCCCTTAACCCGAAGAGGTAATTGATGGTGATTTCTTCACCTATTTTCCAAATAGATTTATTGGGTGCAATTGAAGAATTGTTGATGATCCCGTAGTTTTCTATACAGGCAGCCCATATATCGCTGAACCCTTCGTTGAGTGCTCCCGACTCCCAGCGATAGACCAATGCGGCAGTGGTTTGGCAAATGGCGTGGCCCATTTCGTGTGCGCTTACATCCAGGCTCGACAAGACATTGAATTTTCTTGAATTGTCACCAGGGGGCAATGATTTCCCGTTTCTTCCATCACCATAATACATCGCGGTTCCGTTCCAATAGGCATTGTCCATGGCAACATTATAAGCCAGATTGTCCTGTTCCACATATTCATTCACATGCACATAGCTTTGTACTTGCCCAAAGTTATCGTCCCAGCCTTTGCGGCCATGGACAAGGTACCAATAGTCACTGATGATCTGCATATTGAAATGGACATCCAGGGCGGCGTCATCGTCATTGGCATTGCTGTATTCCGCTGCGGTCCAGTTATTGTCATTGTCCGTGAAATTGGTTATAGCATTGTTGGACATTCCAGGATATTGTCTATTGTAGTTCTGGGTCGTTACTTCCTGCCCGTTCCGGATTTGGTGCAGCCAGAAAGGTTTGCCGGTAACCCCGCTCGAATTGTCCGTCCCTATCTGCTGGGTGCCATTGTAGTGTGTAGCTGCGGTACCGGTTACCCCGGTAAGGTTGATAGTGGCTTTCTGCCTGTTGAGGAATTGATGCAAAAAAGGGTTACCGGATGCCGCGGTTTCCTTGTCTTTAATTACCTTTTTCGGGCTGTTGTATGTGGTGCCTGCACTGCCGGGTGAGCCTGCATGTTTTATCAACGCATCGTTGAGTACGATCCTGCCATCCTGCGCATCTACGTATATATAACTCCTGCTCAATGGCAGGCGGGTATAAACATTGAATTTGTAAGCCAGGCAAAGCTGCCCTTCTTCAAGGTAGGTTTGTATAATCACCAGTTCCCCTTTGGGCAGCATCATTTCGGGATCGGTGCCGGTATAGCCATCCCACATAAATTCTTTGGCGCCTGTGAAATCTTTGGCTTTTTGTAAGGCTTGTTGTTCACTTATTTTAGGCGTTGTGTTGAAATGGTCGCCGATAGGATAAAACTCCATTTGCATCATCGCAATTTTGCCCTTACGGGCCGTAGTGTTGACTACTCCGTGCTCCACTTTGATGCCCATATAATACTGGTGCAACCTGGTTACGACCAGGTCTCCGGTATTGGCGGTTTTGGTATCGGGAGTTAGGGCGTCCTTTCCGGGTCTTAGTTCTAGTTGGCTAACCAGCCAGGGGATCACCTGGTCCTGGCTTAAAGAAGCATCCGCTGAAAAAAGGATGCCCGCCTGGGAGGCACGGACTATGTTCATTTGTATCCCCTTTACCTGCAGGTTGTCTGGCAAGTCAAATTTTGATTTCATCTTTGCCAGGGAGGGTTGCGCAAAAACGGGGGCAGTTACCAGCAATGAAAGGGCAGATAGCAGGCAATAGAAATTTTTCATAAAGCAATATTTATGTATGGTTCAGCATCAATTTTCCGAAGAGCTTTTAAATGATATTTTTTTTCAGGTTTCCAGGAAAACGGAATATACATCAAATTACAGATAGTAGCGCCAGGAATCACATTACCAGGTGGATAACACAGCCCCGGGTTTCAACCTCGATATCATTTTCGAAAGCATTTGCGCAAAACCAGGTGATAAATCAGCCTATGTTGATATGAATGAGGACTGCACAAACCCAAAAGACAGTCCCTGAAATTTAATACAAATTATTTTAATATATTCACGCACGGACCTGCGGGAAGACAGGGAACTCAACTCTTTTGTATAGCATGACTACCCGATATCTTTGACGGCTCTGCAAATCAAAACTATCAGCACGAAAAAACAGATCATGAAAAAAATACTTTCGTTACTTTTTATGCTGTGCCTGCTTCAGCATTCCTCATTTTCCCAGGACCAACGCGCAGTTGATTCCCTCCAAAACGAACTGAAAAAGTTGCAGGCCACAAAATTGAAATCAGGTAGCAATTATCCAAAGATGAATGATACCTTAATAGCAAATATTTTAAATAATCTATCAGCCTCTTATTGGGGTAGTAATCCTGACAAGGCAATGGATTATGCAAATCAAACATTAGCATTATCTGAGCAAATTGGATATAAAAAAGGAATCGGGCGAGCTTATAATAGTATGGGCGTTATCAATGATAACAAAGGAGATAATTTACAAGCCCTGGAATTTTACAAAAAGGCTTTGGCAATCTTTGAGGATATTGCCTTTAAAAAAGGTATATCGAGCTGTTACAACAACATCGGAGTTATTTATTATAACCAGAGCAATTATCCCGAAGCGTTAATGAATTATTTCGCTGCCTCAAAAATCTATGAAGAAATCGGGGATAAATTTGGTTTAGCTTCAGGTTATACCAACATCGGAAATATTTATTATAACCAGGGCAATTATCCCGAAGGATTAAAGATGCAGTTCGCTGCTTTAAAAATCTTTGTGGAAATCGATAATAAAAATGGCCAGGGTTTCGCTTACAACAATATCGCACTAATTTATTTTAGCCAGGGTAATTATACCGAAGCTTTGAAGAATCAATTCACCGCTTTAAAGTTTTATGAAGAAATCGGGAATAAGCCGTTGATTGCCATGTGTTACAACAATTTAGGAGGCATTTACGAAAAGCAGGGCAAATATCCCGAAGGATTGAAGAACCATTTCGCTTCCTTAAAAATCATGGAAGAATTAGAAAATAAAAAAGGAATGGCAATGTCTTACAACAACATTGGCGTTATTTATAACAGCCAGGGCAATTATCCCGGAGCGTTAAAGCAATATTTCGCCGGCTTAAAAATCTATGAAGAAATAGGAGATAAAGAAGGCGTTGCCTTGTCTTACAATAACATAGGAGCTAATCTTATCAAACAAAAAAAATATATTGATGCCTCCCAATATGTGAATAAAGGCCTCTTGATTTCAAAAGAAATTGGCAACACCGAAGATATTAAAGAAAGCTACAGAAATCTGGCAGGATTAGACAGTGCGCAAGGCAATTATAAACAATCACTGGAACATTACAAACTATATATTTCGTACCGGGATAGTTTGTTCAATGAAGAGAATACGAAGAAATTAGTACAGTCGCTAATGCAATTTGATTTTGATAAAAAAGAATCCATTGCAAAAGCAGAGCAGGAAAAGAAAGATGCCGTAGCATTGAAAGAATTACAAAAACAAAAACTGGTTCGCAATGGTTTTGTTGGCGGCTTTACCATAGTGTTACTTTTTGCCGGCGTGTTTTTTATACAGCGAAATAAAATAATGAAAGGAAAAAAACGTAGTGATGAATTGCTGCTTAATATCCTGCCATCAGAAGTGGCCGAAGAACTCAAACTTAAAGGAAGCGCAGAAGCAAAGCAGTTTGATGATGTGACAGTGTTGTTTACAGATTTTAAAGACTTTACTCAAATTTCAGAAAAACTTAAGCCTGATGAATTGGTTGCTGAAATTCATTATTGCTTTAAAGCATTCGATAACATCATTACCAGGCACGGCATCGAAAAAATAAAAACCGTTGGCGATGCATACCTGTGTGCCGGCGGATTGCCTACATTAAATCATACCCATGCTTTTGATGTAGTGGCCGCAGCGCTTGAAATAAAAAATCTTATTCTGACCCGCAAAAGGGAAAAAGAAGCCAAAGGAGAAATAGCATTTGAAATACGCGTTGGCATCCACACCGGACCTGTAGTAGCAGGCATTGTAGGCATCAAAAAATTCTCATACGACATCTGGGGCGATACCGTCAACACAGCAGCACGCATGGAAAGCAGTTGTGAACCCGGACATGTAAACATCAGCGGCAGTACTTATGAGTTAATTAAAGATAGGTTCCAATGCACCTACCGCGGAAAAATTGACGCAAAGCATAAGGGGGAGATTGATATGTATTTTGTGGATGGTGTTTTGTGACAAGTGCTGCACACGCTTTTCCTGCGGAGGGTTTCTGCCATTGAACTTGTTTTCCCAGATGACATCTTTCAAAAAGATACCATCTGGGAAAACAGGATACAAAGGAACTATTTGTTTGGAGATTTTAGAGTATCTTGAGAACTCTTATTTCTCTATATCTTTGAATCCCGAACCTGCAAAGCATCTGTGCAGCTAAATTTACCACCATTATTCACAAAAAGACGCCTTATGGGAACTCTACTCTCCGCCTGGAGAAATAAGAAAAATTTTACCAGGGAGAAATTCAGAATAACCCTAATTGCCGGCATCAATCAGAGCGGGAAATGGGTAGAAAAACGAGGTTCAGAGAATTCTGATCAAACTAATTTGTCATGCCGCGAATTTGTTTTCAGTTCAGATATAATGAGCCTCGCAAACCTGAATAGGGCGATACGAAAAATAAATCCACCTTCCTGTGAAGGTAAAGGAAGTAAGAAAGACAGTTTTGGGAAGGCCGTGAAAAGGGTGCATTCCAAATCATATATACACCATCCATAATGTATTGAAAACCAATGAATAGTATTTAGGCATTTCTGCAACAATACTGTCAGGCAAGTCTCACTCGAACCTGAGTTGGATGGGCCCCGATCGGAATTGAATTGCCACAGGCTTTAGCCTGTGGAAAATGTAAAATGCGTTAAACGACGGCTTTAGCCGAACTTAATTTAAGCATTTTCCTGATGGTTTGGCTAAAGCCAAAAATGAATAAATTTGTTCCTCCAGCTAAAGCTGGAGGCAATTTATGAAACCACTTCCAGCCAATGCGGTGTATACTACTTTGTTGCACCCACGGAGCAGGATGAATTTGGAATGCACCCCCGTGAAAATTGATACCGAACCGGGTGGCGCATATTCAAAACCCAGCCTCGTTGGTTGCAACTCCCTTATACCGGGAGGGATGCTTTGATTTTTGTAATCCGCTGAGGGCCCAATAATAAAATGTGTGTAGCAAGTAAAGAACCACTTGCAGCTCAAAAAATGAAACTTGTAGCAGCTTGCATATTATCATTCTGGAACGGAATTTTGCCGGCCCAGGAACCGGGACTGGTATTACCTGTTGGTCATACCAGCTCGGTCAGTTCTGCTGTTTTCAGCAATGATGGTAAATATATTGTCACTGCTTCCTGGGACAATACGGCCAAGATATGGCAGGCGACAGATGGCAGATTATTGTATGAACTAAAAGGGCATAGCGGTTCTGTAACCTCCGCCATTTTCAGTGCAGATGGCAGATACATCGTTACTACCTCAAAGGATAGTACAGCAAAACTCTGGAGTTCACCTGATGGAAAAATGCTTCATGAAATGAAAGGTCATACCAATTGGGTAAGTGGTGCCGCATTCAGTCCGAATGGAAAATATATCGTTACAGCTTCCTGGGATCATAGTGCAAAATTATGGGAAACATCTTCCGGTCGTCTCGTTCAAACTTTCGCCGGCCACACAGATGCTGTAACTTCAGCCGCATTCAGCGCCGACAATGCTTATATTATTACTGCTTCCAGGGATAATACAGCAAAACTATGGCGGGTAGCCGGAGGGAGCCTGGTTTTTGAACTAAAAGGCCATACAGATTGGGTCAACGGAGCGGTATTCAGCCCCGATAAAAAGTACATAATTACCGCTTCAAAAGATCATACTGCTATTATTTGGCGGATACAGGACGGGTATCTCCTTTATAAATTGCAGGGACATACCGGTTCAGTAAATGCAGCTTGTTTCAGCCGCGATGGAAAATACATTGCCACAGCATCCGGCGATAGTACGGCGGGTATCTGGCAAACTGGCTCCGGACAAATGGTCAGGCGGATAAAAGGACATACGGGTTCTGTAAATATGATTCAATTCAGCCCGGATGGAAAATTATTAGTCACTTCAGCAAACGATAGTACCGCACGAATATGGCGCAGTAACGACGGCAGGATGGTCAGTAACCTGAAAGGGCATACCGGCCCTTTGAACTCGGCTGTCTTTAACCGGGATGGTAAGTTTATCGTCACAGCGTCAATGGATAATACTGGCAGAATATGGGAATCAAATAATGGGAACTTTGTTGCTGCGTTAAAAGGGCATATCAGCCTGGTGACCTCAGCTGTATTCAGCCAGGATGGAAAATACATGGCTACCGCATCCTGGGATAATATGGCCAGGATATGGGATGCCACGGATGGAAGACTATTAAGCCAGTTGAAGGGACATACTGATGTGATAAACTCGGTTGTATTCAGCGCGGATGGAAATTCCATCGCTACCGCTTCCTCCGATAATACAGCCAGGTTATGGACCGTGCCGGATGGAAAATTAATCCGGGAATTCAAAGGCCATACCGATTTGCTCAATTCTGCAGCATTCAGCCCGGATGGAAGATATCTTGTTACGTCTTCCTGGGATCAGACGGCCAGGATCTGGAATATTGCAAACGGACAATTAATATACGAGTTGAAAGGGCATCTTAGTGTGGTCAATTCAGCTGTCTTTAGCCCGGATGGCAAGTATATAATAACCGCTTCATGGGATCATACTGCCAGGGTCTGGAATGTGAAAAATGGCCTTCCCGTAGTAAACCTGACCGGTCATACTGATAAAGTAAGAACAGCTTTCTTCAGCAATGATGAAAATTATATTATAACTGCTTCCTGGGACAGCTCCGCACGTATCTGGTCTGCTGATGGGAAATTACTGCATATACTCAAAGGTCATACCGGGTCTGTTAATGCTGCTATATTCAGTCCCGACGGAAAATATGTGGTGACTTCAGCCATGGATAATACCGCCAGGATATGGCAGCTGGCCGATGGCGCACTGGTTCACGAACTGAAAGGTCATACCCAATCTGTTAATTGGGCATCCTATAGCCCGGATGGTAATTATATCCTGACGGCTTCGTGGGACAACACGGCACGCATCTGGGATGCCGCAGAGGGAAAATTGCTTCATGTGCTGAAAGGACATAGTTCTTCATTGAATTCAGCCACTTATGATGCTGCCGGCAATTTCATAGTAACTACTTCAGAAGATAATACAATCAAAAAGTGGGATGCCCGGACCGCCGACTGTCTTTATACTTTTTTTTCCGTAGATAGCACGGGGTATCTCGCTATTGATAAGGATGGCCACTATGATGGTACGGAATCGGCCCGCAAAATGTTGTATTATGTATGTGGTAATGATATTGTGGATCTTGAACAATTCAAAGACCTGAGTTGGGAACCGGGGCTGGTAAGTAAACTGACCGGTGTAAGTAAAGAACCCATCACAGCTAAGAAATTATCAGAGATCAATATATGCAACTATACCCCGGTTGTGGAAGAAATAGGATTTATCAACGGAGCTTACAAGTACCAGGTTACGCCCCGCCGGGGTGGTATTGGCGAAATAGAGTTATATGTAAATAATAAGCTGGTAGAAAAATTTAATCCGGTCTCCCTGCCTAAAAAAAACAATGGTTACCGGCTGGTCGTTAACCAGGAAAAGGTATCAGACTATTTTGTTTCGGACATTACGAACCAGGTGATAGTAAAAGCTACCACCAGGGAAGGCATGATGCTTTCAAGAGGTGCATCGATGCCCGCTTTGAATCCAAAAAAAACGGCTGCCAATCCAAATATGTATGTGATCTCGATAGGGATCAGCCGGTATAAGGAAGAAAAAATAAGCCTGCGTTATGCTTCAAGCGATGCGATGCATTTCACTTCCATGATAAAAGCATCCGCAAAAAAATTGCTGAATACGGATGGTCGCGAACATGTGTTTACTTATTTACTGAATACGGATGCCGGTAGTCCCCGCTGGCCCGCCAAGTCAGCCATACAAAAACTGATCGATACAATTTCATATAAAGCCACTTCAGACGATATCCTGGTCATTTTTTTCGCGGGCCATGGTATATTACAGGCAGGGCAGAAGGATTTATTCCTGCTGACCGCAGAAGCAACGGGTTTTGAACTGACGGGTATCGCAAAAGAAGTAGCGATCAGTACGGATGAGTTAAGAGAATGGCTGCGAAAGATCAAAGCAAATAAACAATTACTGATACTGGATGCCTGCAATAGCGGGCAAGCCGTAGGTGAACTGCAGGAACTGGTTGGTAAACGCGAGGTACCTGCCGACCAGCAGAGGGCTCTGGAAAGCCTGAAGGATAAAACAGGTACTTTTATTCTATCAGCATCTGCACCGGGGCAATCCGCTTATGAAACCAGTTTGTACGGACAAGGCCTGCTTACGTATAGCTTGCTTGCCGGTGTTAAACTTGGTACCGCCCTGAAAAATAACAGGTTCATTGATGTAACGAAATGGTTCAATTTTGCATGCGAGTATGTGAAGCTGCAGGCAAAGGAAATCGGCGCCCGCCAGGATCCCCAGATATTGGGATCCGCGAGCTTTGAAGTGGGACTGGTTGATAAAGAGATCACAGATAGTATACAATTGCCCCTGAAAAAGAAAATTTTCCGGCGCTCAAGGTTTATACAGGATGATGAATTGCTGAACGATGACCTGGATATGGGTTACCTGGTGGACCAGGAATTGAATAATTTATCAGAAACCGGCAACCTGAGCCCGTTGGTGTTCGTAGCCGATAACCTGTTGCATGATGCCTACACGATAAGAGGGAAATATTCCGTTGCAGATAATAAAGTATCCTGCCGGATATCAGTTTTTAAAGGACAGGGAGAAAGGATTTTTCAATTTGACCTGGCGGGAACGACCGATAAAAAAGAAGCAATAGCCGCTATCATGGTAGAACGTGTAAAGTCATTCTTAAATAAATTATAAAATAAATTATGAAAAGTAAATGGTTGGGTGTTCCGTTAATTATAGTGATTTGTGTTTTCATATTTGGCTGCGCAGCATCAAAGGTCGGTTCTGCTTATAAGGATGAGAGCCTGGCTATGAAGATAAAAGAAAATAGTAATGTCGTAAACCCGGACAAATTGATAACACAACAGATACCCACTATCCAGGAAAGGGCATTGGCAGCGCGTGGTGAAGGAAGAGGTTTGCTGGCACCCCTTGGCGGTGACCTGGTATCCCTGGCCAGCACCGCGATGAAACAGATCATTGCCAACAACAAAAAAAAATACGGGGCCATTTACCAATTTGGGCTCACCGATCTTTATTTTTATGACCAGCTTTCTGAAGAAGGACCTTTTGACCCGGCCGGAATGCAGTTTAGTGGCTTTAAACTTGTCCGGACATTTCTCTCCGGCGCGGGTACAACAGACACCGCACTCGTAGCCGATTTTACGATTGATACAACGAATATTCTGGAGGTGATCAACAACTCAGTTTTTCGCCTGCGTGTTAAATCCTTTGACCTGCGTTATGCAAAGGCTAAGGTTGACAAAGGACCGGAGCAGAAACTGAACATGGATGTAGAAATAAGTTTTCTCAGTTCCTACGTGAGTGATGATGGAAAGATTAATGAAAGGGTCAACCTTGGAAAATTTTATCTTTTACTCCGCGATATGCCGCTTGACCGCAATGAAGCCGGCTATGCCAGTTATTATGCAAGCCTGACCGACAGTCTGCTTACCGGCAAATCATTCATTGTTCCACGTTCTAGCGGGCATTACCGGAACGTGATCGGTGAAATGAAACAGGCTTATAGCCGGGGTGCCTATTCTATTGAAGTTAAGGTAAAAGAAAGTTCAAAGAGTAATTTCGTCACAAGAATGCTTTTTGAAAGTGCAGGTATTATTATCAACGTTTCCGGTGCGGGGCTAAAATCGAAATTGAGTAAAAAACTTTAACTGATCATGGCAAAAAAAATTATGCTTTCATTGCTTAGCGGGCTGGTCATCCTGGTCATAACCTGGAAATACCAGAATTATGACTATTCCCTGGCATTAGAAGATAATTTTATCAAGAAAATGTTCATGTTTAAGGACAATATCTATGCGGCTCCATCGAAAGCCAAAGCCGAATTTGTTTTTATCAATACAGGAAAAGACCTGGCACTTGTAGAAGATACAATAGAATACGGGAATGTAGCGGTCTCTGACAGGGAAAAGATCTATCGTTTTATTTCCTACCTGAACTCCCTGAACGAAAAACCATTATTCAACGTGATCGATATCCAGTTTTATTTTCCATTTACAAAAGATCTACAGGTCGATAGCTTATTGCAGGCAGAATTAGCTAAAAACGACAATACCCTGATCCCGATCCTGAAAATGCCCGGAGGGGATTATAAAGCACCTTTGTATAAGGCGCGTTATGCATATTCAAATTACCGTACATTCGGACCGGTTTTCAATAAGTTCAGGGTAATGAACGAGGATGAAATTCCTTCTATTCCACGCATTCTTCATCAATCCATCAGCAAAGCGGTTTACAGGGATCATTTTTTCTTTCCCACTTGTAATGGAAGGCCATGCTTGTCGGCTCTTTGGCCGGATTATTACCTGAGAGATCGTGATATCAGGGGCGTGAACTATGAAACTGACGGGCAGCGGATCAAAAAAAATGATCCGCGTCCGGCTCAGGGAAATATAAAGACTCAATATTATAATATTGGAGAAATACTGTTTGACCTGGATGCAGGTAAGGAAAAGTACAACAAGTTCTTTGGCGACAAAATTGTGATTATAGGAAATTTTGAAGATGACATACATGTAACACCGGTAGGAAAAATGGCCGGCCCTGTTTTACTTGCCAATATCTATCTGTCGCTGCTGAATGGTGAGCACATCATTAGTTACTGGCTGGTAGTGGTACTGATACTGGCTTTTTCAGTACTCAGTTATATTGCCTTGTTCAGGAAAATGCCCGAGATTAAATTGAAATTCGATTTCCTGTTTTCTTCTTTTGTGAATAAATTCATCAAGGGATATATTTCATATTTTGGCTGCATGTTCTTATTATCCTTGCTGGTTTTGCTTATATTTAATAACCAGGTTGCCTTATTCCTGCCGTCTTTGATCTTTACAGGCATAGAATATATGCGGCAAAAAAAATATAAAAGCAAGCCTGCAGAAGGAACGCCTGTTACCCGCAAACAGTTATGAGAAATCTGTTGTTATCATATTTAATAATCGCCTGCAAGTGCGTACCGGCCCAGGTGGAAAGCCCGCAACAGCTTATCACCAGGTATACGCTGCAGATTGAAACCAACCCGGACAGTATAATGGGGTATATTAACCGGGGACGCGCTTATAATGATAAAGGAGATTACCAGTCGGCTATGGCTGACTGTAATAAAGCGCTGACCATCGCCCCGCATAACAGGGAGGCTCTCAGAACAAGAGGATATGCTTATTATGTCCAGAAAAAATATGATTCGTCCATAACCGATTTCAGCGAGGTGCTGCAACAAAATCCAAAAGATACGCTGGTTTGGAACTGGCGGGGTAATAATTATTATTACCTCAACAAGTTGGAACAGGCCATCAAAGATTACAGTAAGGCGTTGCAATTGAATCCGGCTTATGCTATGGCATGGTTCAATCGCGGTGATGCTTATTATTGGATGGAAAAATATGATCAGGCAATCGGCGACCTTTCCGAATCAATTGTTCATGATCCAAAATTCCTGAGGGCCTGGTACATCAGGGGGATGTGTTATTTTTACCAGTCTAAATATGAGCCTGCCATCGCTGATTTTACACAGGGCCTGGGGCTGGACCCACTCAATACCGATTTCCTGAATGCAAGGGGAATGTGCTATTATCTTACTAAACAATATGAACCGGCGCTCGCCGATTTTACAACAACCCTGCTTAAAGATCCAAAAAATGGCAATGCCTGGATCAACCGCGGCAACCTTTATAAAAGAACAGGTAAATATGAGCTTGCTGTTACGGATTATACCCAGGCATTGTTGTATGATCCGAAAAATACGGATGCCATGTTTAACCTGGGTCTTATCTACCAGGTTCAGGAAAAACTAAATGATGCACTCATCCAGTTTACAGATGTATTGAAACTGGAACCGGAAATTCCCGACGCATGGAGTAATCGCGGTGATGTTTACGTGCAATTGGGCCAGTATGAGATGGCCCTGAAAGATTACAATACCTGCATCAGACTGCGTCCGGCCGATGCGGAAACAATCACCAGCAAAGCAATCTGCTTTAAAAAAATGAACCAGAAAGATTCTGCTTTGAAATTCTTCAATGAAGCCATCAGGATCAATCCCAAATCTGTTTCCGCTTTTATCAGCAGGGGTAACTTTTACTCAGACCAGCATCAATACGATCAGGCGGTCAAAGATTTTACCGATGCATTGACGCAGGACCCCAAAAGTCTTGAGGCACGTAATAACCGGGGAAACACTTTTTATTACCAGCAAAAATATGACCTTGCCATAAGTGATTATACGATGGTAATGCTGCTGGATTCTACTAACGTATCCACTATCTTCAATCGTGGCAATGCGTTAAAATTTCAAAATAAAAGCGATGCTGCTATCCGGGATTATTCCCTTGCCATCAGATTGAAACCGGATTTGATAGCGGCGTGGAGGGAACGCGGCGATACCTATCTTTCCTTTTTAAAATTCGATTCAGCGAAGAATGATTTTGAAAAAGCATTGCGCATTGATCCCAAAGACACGGTCAGCCTCAATAACCGGGGCCTGGTTTTTTATAATCAACGAAGATATGAGCTTGCCCTCGCGGATTTTGACGCGGTATTGAAAATGAGACCTAATAATCATATTGCACGCAACAACAGGGGGAATGCTTTGTTCCGCCAGGGCAAATATGAGCTGGCAATGAATGAATACAATGAGATCCTCCGGCAGCTTCCTTCCAATACAGAAGCGCTTGACAACAGGGGAAATCTTTATTTCACCCTGAAAAAGACCGATTTGGCAATCAAAGATTACAATGAGGCCCTTCGGATCAACCCTTCTTTCACCAATGCCCTTAACAACCGCGGCAATGCTTACCTGGAACAGGGTCATGAGAACCTTGCTTTTGCGGATTACAATAAAATACTCTCCATTGATCCGAAAAATGCTGTGGCATTATTCAACCTGGGAAATGCCTACTACAAAAAAGGGTGGTTCGATTCAACTTTATGGTATGCCAGTGAAGCGATTCAGATCAATGCAGCATATGCAGAAGCGTTGAACATGCGTGCGTTGGCCAATTATTCGCGGGGTAATCTTGCCCAGGCTTTCAGTGACGTTCAACACGCATTTAAGATTAACCCATTATTAAGAGAAACGCTGAATACAATGGGAATGATCTATTCTTACCAGGGTCAATATGACTCGTCACTTTACTTTTATAACCAGGCGCTCCGTGTGGATCCTGGATATACTGATGTATTGAATAACCGGGGATTGCTCTATTATAACATGGGCCAATATATACCCGCCGCTGCCGATTACCTGAACGCGATAAGGGCAGATGCAGATAACAGCCGTATTATCATCAACCTTATGCTGACTTATATAGCCGGTGGTGAGCTGGAAAAGGCGGCAGAGCAATTTGCACGCTATCGCCAGAAAAACATGGCTGGCTATATGGAAGTACATAAGGCATTTGCTTTCCTGAAAAAATATATCAGCGCCTGTATTGATTATGTACGCATCAAAGATTACCAGAAGGCATTACCATTGCTGCTTGCCTCGCTGGAAGAGTACAAGCAATCCAACCAGGACCAGGGCACTAACCGTATGCTTGCCTATGAATATTGCAATGTCATTTACCAGACAGGCCGCGTGCTGGAACAACTGAAGCAGGATGAAAAAGCGCTGGAATATTATCGTAAGGCTGAAATCATGAATCCCGGGCTCGGCGGCGTCACCGCAAGGATAGAAATGCTGAATGGCCGTATCGCTCAACGGGCAGCAAAGGATCAGCAGCCGCCCGAAATAAGGTTGCTGACCCCGGTGGTTGTAAGCGGAACAGCCATACAAAAAGAAAATACAGGTAGTGATGACTTGTTTGTAAGCGGCATTGTAAAGGATATTTCCGGTATACAGTGGATCAAGGTAAACGGTATAGATGTAACAACGATCAATCCCGATGGTTATTTCTCCATCGCAATAAAGAATACGGCACCTAATCTCACTATCCAGGCTTCCAGCAGGAAAGGACTTATTTCTTCTGCCAGTTTTCAATGGCTGCAGCAAGAGGCTTCTGCTAATGACGGTGCTGGTATCCAACCGATAGAAGCGGAAAAGCCCCAGACCTTTCATGCTGTGTTGATCGCCTGTGGCAATTACAGCGGCAAATGGAGCAGGCTGCCATCAACCATCGACGAAGCAAAACAATATAAAAAACTGCTGACCAGCCGGTATGGCTTCAAGGAAGAAAATATTCTTGAATTGTATGATAAGGAGTATATTGAAATACTTTCGGGTCTGTATGGGAAATTGCAATCTATGGGTGAGACAGATAACCTTATCATATTATATGCAGGCCATGGTACTTACCGTCAGACAGCAACCGAATTGATCGGGTACTGGGTACCCTTAAATGCCAGGTCACCCGAAATAGATTATATATCCAATAAAAAACTGGATGAGATTATTTCCGGCAGCAATGCAAAGCACATCCTGATGATGTCGGATGCCTGTTATAGCGCTACCATGAGGGGCGGAGATCCTGACAGGGAAAAAATTATTCCTCAAAAACATGAATTCAATTATAAAAGCAGGCAGATATTCACCAGCGGGGGAGTGGAAAAAGTTCCTGAAAAGAGTATCTTTATCCAAATGGTAATGAAAGCATTGGAACAAAATGAAGAAAAATACCTGTCGGTAAAAGTTTTATATAATCTTATCTTCAATGG